>CAZDXD010000088.1:0-5576 GCA_964509415.1 uncultured Treponemataceae bacterium | reverse complement strand
TTTCTTTTCGATAATCGCTTATTTTCGTTTTGAAAGTCAGCTAACAGCTCTCAGCTGCCGCCGCAAAGACAAGCCACGCTCTCTATAAGCGATGAGGGGGTAAGCCCCCAGTCGGTAGCGGAGAGGCGGGAAGCAAGCGCGTGCGCAAGCGAGGCAGAAATTGCCGCGTCTACAGGCGCGTAGCCTTGCGCCAAAAGACCGCATACAAGCCCCGCCAAAACGTCGCCTGAGCCGCCCTTAGCAAGGGCCGCTGTCCCTAGCGGGTTCGCGTAAAGCAGTGCCTTCTCTCCCCGCGCGAGGCAAAGGCCTATCACGGGGACAGCGCCCTTAGCTACAAGCACAACGCCGGGGTAAGAAGCGCAAAACAACCGAGCAAGCGCGAACCGTTGCCGCGACGCCTCTTCCGCTGTAATGTCCGCAATACCGCAAACGCGCAAAAGCGAGGCAAACTCCTTTGGATGCGGCGTGAGGACGAGCCCCGCCGGCCGTTCCTGCAAGAGGGCGGGCAGTCCTTCCCAGCTGAAAAAGTCCGCGTCAATAACAGCAGGAACATCAGGGTTTTCGACGATTACCGCGGCGGCGCTTTCAAAAGCGTTTTTCGCGCCTTCCTCATCGGCGGAGAGAAGCCCCATGCCGGCTGCGAATGCTGATGCTCCTTTCGGAACGCTAGCGGATAGCATTAACTCCGGCGGCAGGGCAAAGCGGCTTAGCGCCTCGTCCGCGCCCGCGCCCGCAGGAATGAGCGTTGCAAGCCCGCTGCCAAAGGCAAAGGCCGCCCGCGCAGCAGTAATAGCGGCTCCAGGCTTTCCCCCGCAAAAGACGGCAGCGTGTCCGAAGCTCCCCTTGTACGTGTTGCGCTT
Organism: uncultured Treponemataceae bacterium; assembly: GCA_964509415.1. Lineage (GTDB taxonomy): Bacteria > Spirochaetota > Spirochaetia > Treponematales > Treponemataceae > Avitreponema. Next base: position 4,716 of record CAZDXD010000088.1, on the reverse strand, counting down.
TTTTCTATACGGCAGGCGGATGTCGCTTTCCTCTAGAAGAAAGGCTTCCTCCTCGCCAAGAGAGGCAAAAAGCTCATCGCTAACGCCGAGCGGCGCGGTTATAATTTCTCCTGTAAAGTCAGCGGCAACATCAGTAAAAAGCGTCGTTTTAAGAGCGCCCATGCATACGGTCAAATCGGCGCGAAAGCACACGGGAGAGCCTAGCCCTGAAGGCACGTCGCAGGCTATCTTGAATGCGGCGCGCCCGCTTGGGCTCGTTAAGCTATTCATTTCTTCTATTGTATAGCGCGTTTTATCGTCTATCGTTCCCAAAAAGCCGCTGCCAAAGAGGCAGTCAACAAGCACATCGGCGCTTTCAAGCGAGGAGGCAAGGCGTGCGCCGCAAGCTAAAGCTCTTCTCTTTTGAAGCTCGCCCAGCGGCGTTTTAGGCGGCTTTGCCTCAAAGACAGCGACAGAGAGCCCACGCTCCCCTTGCGCAAGCCGGCGCGCAAGCGTGTAGCCGTCCGCGCCGTTGCCGCCGCTTCCGGTAACAATCAGCACGGAAGGCTGCCGCGCCTCCGTTTCTGAAAGATGAGAGCACACGGCGCTTTCTAACGCTGCCGCGGCGTTTTCCATCAATATCTCCTCAGAAAGGAGGAGCGCCTCTATCGCCTTTTTGTCTAGGGGGCGAGTGTCGGTAAAGAGCTTTTTCATTTAGAGCTTTGAGTTTAGAGGCAAAAGTTAAAAGTGTATAGGGTTGGGCAAGTAAGGCTAGGGTTAGTGGTCTAGTTTTTTAGTTGTCTAGTTTTTTAGTAGCCTAGTTATCTAGTATTCTAGTGGCTAGGGTGGAGCAAGTGGCACTGAAAGGGCAGAGCCCCTCTCCTTGTTCCGCCCCAGAGACTAAGAAACTAGAAAACTAGTCAACTGGCAAACTAATCCACTAGCAAACAACGAAAATTCAGACACGCATACGGACGTATGACTGTTGCAAAAATCGCCGTTTTTGCGCAACGAAAATCGCCGTTTTTGCTCCTAAAAACCCGCTGCTTGCAACTACGATACCTTTTGACCTTGCTATCATGGCTAAGAGCTAAATTGCTTTTTATGCGCAGCTGTGCTAACATTATCGTACCTTGATCTTAAGGAGGCGCAGGATGAAGCAAGTAGATGTAATAGAAAAAGACGATTTGTCCGAGCTGGTCAAAATGCTTGAAGCACACGATGAAGACGTGATTTATCTTGCAAAGGACGGCGTGCCTGTCGCCCAAGTTACACTGCTCCCCAGCGGCAAGGCTCCCAAAAGGCGCATCGGCATAGCCAAGGGGGAGTTCACAGTGCCGGACGACTTTGACAAGTGGGACAAGGAAATTGAGGAGATGTTCGACAAGGATATTTTCGAGTAGCAAGGGCAAGGATGCAATGAGGCTTTTATTGGACACACACATCATTCTTTGGTCAATTTCTGGAGATGCAAGACTTTCTGACAAGGCAAAAATGCTTATAGAAAGCGCGGACAATGAAATGTTTTATAGCATCATATCCTTGTGGGAGATAGAGCTAAAGCGAATGGCGCACCCTGACGAGATGTCTGTTGGCGCTGAGCAGGCGGCCGCTTACTGCCACAAGGTGGGGTACAGCAGGCTTGCCTTAAAGAAAAAGCACATTTACGCGCTCTCCACCCTAAAGCTAGAGGATAGTGCGCCGCCGCACAAAGACCCGTTTGACAGAATGTTGATTTGTCAGGCAAAGGCAGAAAACATGGCGTTCATTACGCATGACGCGCGCTTGTCTGGATATGGCGAGCCGTTTGTCATGCTAGTGTAAACTTGAATATTTAGCCTTTAGCTAACGGATTTTAGCTATTAGTGTACAGGGCAATGCACGCAGCACTTGCACATCTACTTGTTTTACCCTACCTCTCAGCTCTAAGCTCTGAATGCTCCCTTGCACTTCACCCTGCGTTCATATAAAATCACCGTCAATGACCGCCCCTATTGCAGAGTTTTCCCATGTAAGCAAGGTTTATCAGATAGAGAAAGTCCCCTTGCAGGCAGCAGCCGATGTTTCGTTTTCCATTATGAAGGGAGAGTTTGCGGCTGTGTCCGGGCCTTCAGGGTCGGGAAAATCCACAATCCTCAATATATTGGGGCTTATTGACCTTCCTACAAGCGGAAAGGTTATTCTTAACGGAAACGACATTTACGCGGGGAAAGACTCCGTAATCGCAAAGGGAAGGGCAACAGGCGCGTTTGAGCACTTTCTGACCGACATGCGCAGAAAAACCGTAGGCTTTATTTTCCAAACCTTCAACCTTATCCCTGTCCTTAATGTGGAAGAAAACGTCGCCCTTCCGCTTTCGCTCAAGCACAACGAGAACACCGACAGCATGACAAAAAAAGAGCGCGCCGAGTGGGTTAGCTTTCTTATCGAGCGGGTGGGGCTTTCAGGCTGGAAAAAGCATAAGCCTGCGGAGCTTTCAGGCGGGCAAAGGCAGCGCACAGCTATTGCTCGCGCCCTTGTTACAAAGGCGCCGATTATTCTTGCGGATGAGCCAACCGCCAACCTCGATTCAAAAAACGGAGACCAGATTTTAGAGCTTATGCTTAGCCTTAATCAGGAAACGGGAACTACCTTTGTTTTTTCCACGCACGACGCGAAAATTGTCGGCATGGCAAATCACGTTATTGCGCTGAAAGACGGCGCAATCCAGACAGACAAGCGCCTGTAGGCAGTTGCAAGGCTCTAGCCATATAGCGCATACTTCTATATACTAAAATACATTATGATTTTTCAGAGCTTGCGGTTTTGCACGCCGCGCTTTTGCATTCTGTGCTTTTTCCTTTTTTTCTTTGTTTTCGCCGCCGCCTCTTTCGCTGACGAAGCCGAAAATGACTACAACCCCTATCAGCATTTTCAGCGCTCTAAGCTGGTAAACCTGCACTCCCGCGACATGGAGTGGCAGAGGCTTTCGCGGATTAAAGACGGCGTAAATATGCCAACAGCGGTGCAAACTATTTCCGCTTCGGAGGCGTTTTTTTACGGCTTTGCGCCCGAAACGCCTGACTTAACGGAAAAGAAAACGTTTTTTAGGCCATTTCTTAGATTGCAGCCTTTCTTTACCGCGTGGAACAACGTTGACACCTCGCGCGGCACACAAGATTTTGCCACGCGCAAGCGCCTCTCCCTTGACGAGGAAATACTTACAGGCGGCGTGGCTTTTGGCAGCAAATCATTCTACGGCACAATGCAGATAGGCCTTTCTACCATAGAAACTACCAAATACACGGGCACATCGCAGTCCTCGTCTGGCACTCTTGGCTTTTGGAATGTCGGCACCTACGGCACGTCTTTTTTAGCCCCGCAGGAGGCCTACCTTTCTTGGGCTTGGGACAATGCCTCGCTTGCGGCAGGGCGCTTTAAGACAGGCATAGGCTTTGGCGAGGAAAACCTTATCCTAAACGGGCAGGCAATGTGGTACGACAACGTACAGTTTTCGTGGTGGAACGAGCATTTCAAGTTTTTCACGATGATCGGCACGTCATCCTCGCATCTTTCAGATGCGGAGTGGGCGGTTCAGCAGGTTGACTGGGACACCATCAACAACCACGATGCCACCGTTGCGGGTGTCGACGGCACGATAATCCCCTTTAAGATGTTCACCTACCACCGCCTTGAATGGAAGCCCGTAAAGCGCTTTGGCATGGGGCTTACTGAAATGCAGCTTGTAGGCGGCAAGGTGCCCGATTTGACCAATCTTTTGCCTACGGCAATCTGGCATAACACGTACACGGCGGGGGTTACAAACGTAATGTTCCAAGTTGACGCGTGGGCTGTGCCTGTAAAGGGGCTTTTTCTCTACGGCGAGTTCCTGATTGACGACATGCTCCTTTCGGGGATTGAGGAGGGGGACGCCAAGCCTAACTGCCTCGGCTGGGAGCTTGGCGCGCTTTACACTTTGCCCATAAATGTGCCCGGCTGGATTTTCTATGTTTCGGGCGAATACACGCACGTGGACAAGTGGACATACACGCGTTGGCAGCCATATCTTTCGATGTACCAGAGGCAAGTTTCTACCGGCGGATGGGATGGGCTCGACACCCCGCTGGGGCACTCCGAAGGCGGCGATGTTGACACGTTCGGCATTTCCATTGGCGCGGCGACAGACAAGGGAGCGCATTTTGAGCTAGGCTACAAGTACATAATAAAGGGACCTGTATACATCAACCAGATTGTAGAAAATACAAGTAATAGTGAGTGGGGCGATTATGTACCGATTTACTACGACACTATAGACGCTTCAGGTCCTGACAAGAAAAGCCACTGCTTAGTGCTTGAAGGCGCATGGCCATTCCTTGAGCATTTTACGCTATCCGCTTCCGTTGACCTGCGCTATGTAATAAACGCCAACCACGAGGAAGGCAGAAGAGCCTTTGAAACGATATTCAAGACGGGGCTGCTAATAGAGTTTTAGCGCCCAGCCTTCTCTATTCTGTATAAAAGAAATTCAAACGCCGTGTTCTGAAGCCGCCCAGAGCTTGACCGCGCCTGCGCGTCGGCTTCCGCCAGCAGGCTAAGTATTTTCTTTACCGCCAAAGGGTTCCACCTCGCGGCGGCGGCGCGGTACTGCGCCTTAGCCTTCGCGCTTGCAAAGCCCGCCTGCCTCAATGCCGCCGCGTCGGGCACTCCCCGTCCGCCGCCCGTTAAAGCGTGCCAGTCCTCAAGGCGGCGGAAGCACCA
>CAZDXD010000087.1:0-5660 GCA_964509415.1 uncultured Treponemataceae bacterium | reverse complement strand
CATCTTTTACGCAAGCGGCGATGCTCAAATAATGGGTTAGCTCGTCAATCAGCTTAGGGCGGTCAAAAAAGTAATGAAAAGCAGGCGCGAAGAGGTATTTTAAGTTCCTTTTTAGATTCATTGGATTAATTTGCCTCTATCTTTATCTCTTGTTGCCTGCATTATACCAATAAAAAAGCCTGCGCACAATGCGTCAGACTTTTTGTTTTGCTATAGCTCTACCTACTACCGACTACAAGCCCGTCGGCAGGCGGGCGGTTTACCGGCTAAACTACTCCGTCCCCAAGTTATCAACCGTGTAGCCTGTTATTCGCCAAATGTCGTCTCTGCGGGCAAACGTGTAGGTAAAGCGCTTTATTTCCCTAAAGTCCGTATAGTCAAACCACTCGATAGCGGTTACTGTCCCTTCGTTGCCGCTGTAGGACGTGCGCTCAATCTGGAACTCGCTCGGAATAAGCGATATTTCGTTTTCGGCGCGGCTCTGCATAAGCTCTGCCTTGTAGTTTTCAACCATATCGCGGCGCACGGCTTCCGATGCCGCGTTAAAGCGGCTTCTTCGCGATGGGTCGCTTGCGAGCATTTGCTCAAGGTCAAGATAAAGGAAAAACCTTTCCCACTGCGACTTCTGCCGCGCGGTAAGCATTTCCGTTACAACCTGATCCGGCGGGATTGCTTCTGGCCTTAAAATGTCGCCTGTCTCTTCATCAACAGGCAAATAGCCCGCCGCCTGCGCCGCGGCAGGCTCAGGCTTAACCTCAAGCGTAAGCCGGTTTGATGCAATGTGCTGTTCGCTGTAGTCAGGCAGGCGGCGCAGCTCCGGAAAGAATGCGCATTCAAGAATATAAAGGCCCGGCTCGCTTATTGTAACATAGTCCTTGATGTTTTCAATAAAAGAATAGGATTCGCCCGGCTCAAGGCTTATTTCCCTAAAATAAACCTGCCCCGACCGCGTGCGCCTTCTAAGCCATTCGCCTGACTGCGGAAGCGCCCTGTTTCTCATTGTAACCGCGCTAAAGCCGATGCTAAAAAAATGGTCATCAGCAAGGCGGAAGCGATAGGTTTCCGATCCGGTGTTTGTGATTGTGCAGTTTACAAGAATTGGCCTTGCCTCCGCACTGCCGGGGTAGTAAATGCCTTTGCTTAAAAAAGAGATGGAAACTTCCGCTTTTGCGCCCGCGTTTAGGTTTTCCGCGGCATTCTGCGCATTCAAAAGCAGCGAAGCCGCCAGAAAAAGCAGGACGATAAGGGCATATTTGCTTTTCACGAGGGAAGCCTCCTTGAGGAACAGGCGGAAAGCCCGTTTTTCCGTGTATCGGCAAAAAAACGTCCTTTCTTGAGACGCGCCGCTTAAAATGCTAACATTGCCTTTAATGAAAATAGACCGCCTCCTCGAATCCTTGCGCCGCTGGAAAGACTTTGCCGGCGCTTTCTCCGTTTTAGGGAGTGATGCTTGGCCGCTGCAAATAGAAGGCGTGCAGGGCGGGCTTTTAGGCTTTTTCCTTGCGGAATACACGCGAATTTTCCGCAGCAGTGTTCTTCTTGTTGTCCCCACGGAAAGGGAAATAGAAAGCGCTGCAAGGGACCTTGACGTTTCAGGGCTTGACTACGCTGTTCTTCCTTGGTGGGGGACAATGCCTTACCGCCCTGCGGCAGCGGGCTCCGCGGCATTCGCGCAGCGCTCATCAGCTCTTGCGGCTATCGCGGCGGGGAAACTTCCGCCCGTCCTTTTAATGACGCAGCGGGCGTTTTTAACCCCCGTGCCCGACCCCGCCGTTTTCGCGGGACAGCTTATAACGCTTACAACAGGCTCATCCTTTGACCCTGTTGCCCTTGCGGAAAGATTAGCCGCTTACGGTTACACGCGGGTGCCGCGCGTCTCCCTCAAGGGAGAGTTTGCTATGCGCGGCGAGGTTTTCGACGTTTTTCTCCCTGGCGGGGAGGCTGCGTGCAGGGTGGTCTTTGACTTTGACCGCATAGAAGAAATAAGGCTAATTGACCCCGTTGCCCAAACCTCGCTAGGGAAGATTAACGAGATTGTCCTCTACCCTGCGCGGGAAGTGCTTTGGACAGAAGAAAGGCAGAAAACGTTTGAGGCGGCGCTCAAGGAACGTTGTGCGGAAGGCGGCGAAGAAGCTAGAGTGCAGGCGGAAGAGATTCTTGACAGGCTGAAAATCTACGGTACGTTTGAAGGCGACGAGATGTTCTTTCCGCTTGCCTTTGAAAGCCCCTGCTCGGTGCTGGACTATCTTTTGTTTGATGCGCGCGCGGATAAAGGCGCGCCCGCCCTTTTTTTTCTTGACTACGACAGGCAAAAAAACGCCGTTGAAAGCTTAACCCGCGAATATTCGGGGCTTTACGCAAAGGCGGCTTCAGGCGCTGACGGCAGCGCTTTTCCGCTTCTTGTGCCAGAGCCTTCCCAGCTGCTCCTTGACTTTGACGCTCTTCTTTCTTCTTATAAAAAGCGGCTTCTTTTTAGGACAATACACGACGGCGCGGAGGAGCTAAACGTTGCTCATACAATAGAAGAAAACGAAACTGCCGCGCCTTCCGAGAGCGGCGCAAAAATCACGCTTGACGCGGAGCCTGCAAGAAGCTTTTTCGGCAACATCAATTACTTTAAGGACGAGCTCACCTCGCTTATAGCAGCGGGCTGGACTGTCTGCATTTTCGCGGAAACCGAAAACCAAGCGGCGAGAATCTCCGCGCTTTTAGGCGACATCGCGGCAGAAGTGTTTCCTCTAAACCTTTCGGCGGGCTTTTGCATTCCTGCAATAAAGCTGCTCGTAATTCAGGAAAACGAAATTTTCGGAAGGCGGCGCAGGGTTCCGCTTGCAGGCAAAAAGGCAAAAAGCTCAAGGCTTGACACCTTTGTGGAGCTTAATCCCGGCGACTACGTTGTTCACGTGCAGCACGGAATTGGCCGTTTTTTGGGCATTGAGCGTGTAAAGGCTGCCGGCACGGAGCGGGACTACATCAAGCTTGAGTACGCCGACGAGGAAACCGTCTTTATCCCCATCGAGCAGGTAAACCTTGTGCAGAGGTATATCGGCAATGAAGGTGAAGCCCCAAGGCTCGATAGGCTAGGCTCAAAGTCGTGGGAAAGCCGCAAGAATCGCGCGAGGAAGGCCGCAGAAGAGATTGCGCAAAAGTTAATTGACCTTTACTCAAAGCGGAAGGCGGCGCAGGGGTTTGCCTTCCCCAAAGACACCGAGTGGCAGACGGCTTTTGAGGCGGCTTTTCCTTACGAGGAAACCGATGATCAGCTCACCTGCATTGCGGAGGTTAAGGCTGACATGGAAGCGCCCCAGCCGATGGACAGGTTAATCTGCGGCGACGTGGGCTACGGCAAGACGGAGGTTGCAATGCGCGCGGCGTTCAAGGCCGTTATGGGTGGAAAGCAGGTAGCCTTCCTTGCGCCTACAACAATACTCGCGGAGCAGCACTTTGAAACGCTTAAAGAGAGATTCCGCGGTTTCCCTGTGAACATAGCGCAGCTTTCGCGCTTTGTGCCCGCAAGAGAGCAGAGGGAAACGCTCAAAAGAACGGCGGAGGGCGGCACTGACATTCTAGTAGGCACGCACAGGATTATCCAGAAGGACGTGCGCTTTAAGGACTTGGGCCTGATGATTATCGATGAGGAGCAGCGCTTCGGCGTAAAGGACAAGGAGCGCCTAAAGGAAATGCGCGCGAACATCGACTGCCTCGCGATGAGCGCAACGCCAATCCCGCGCACGCTCCACATGAGCTTGCTTAAAATCCGCGACATGAGCCTTCTTGCAACGCCGCCGCAAAACCGCCACCCAATAGAAACGGTTGTAGCCGAGTTTAGCGGCGAGCGGGTGGCGCGCGCGATAAGGCGCGAGGCGGAGCGCGGCGGGCAGGTGTTTTACCTGCACAACCGCATAGAAAGCCTTGAGGAGACGCGCGCGCGCGTGCAGGCCCTCGTGCCCGAAATGCTCATTGACATAGCGCACGGCCAAATGAGCGGGCAGGAGCTTGAGGACATTTTCCGCAGGTTCAAGATGGGCGGCTTCCATGTGCTGATTTCTACCGCAATAGTGGAGAACGGAATCGACATTCCGAACGTGAACACCATCATCATTGACCGCGCCGACATGTACGGCGTTTCGCAGCTTTACCAGCTGCGCGGTAGGGTCGGGCGCTCTGACCGCAAGGCTTACGCCTATCTGATGTATCCAGGCAACAAGGCGCTTTCTGAAGTTGCAATGAAGCGCCTTCAAGTCATTTCGGACTTTACCGAGCTTGGAAGCGGCTTTAAGATTGCGATGAAGGACATGGAAATACGCGGCGCGGGCAACCTTTTGGGCAAAGAGCAGTCGGGGGAGATTGTCTCCGTAGGCTTCGACATGTACCTGCGCCTTTTGGACGAAGCCGTGCAGCGTCTCCAAGACTCAGGCTTTGTGCCCGATGCTGAGGTTTGGCTTGAGCTTGAGTATTCGGGCTTTATCCCCGATTCCTACATTCCTCCCGCGCAGGCAAAGATGGAGTTTTACAAGAAGATTGCCTCTATCTCCACCGCCGAAGAGCTTGATTCCGTTACGGCGGAGCTTCTAGACCGATTCGGGCCATTCCCTGATGAGGTGTCAAGCCTCCTTTCGCTTGCGGAAATACGCATTATCTGCAAAAAGCTCTCCGTTGCTTCCTTGCGCGAAAAGCATTCCATTGCCCGCGTCGAGTTCGCTAAAGTTGCCGACATTTCCGTAGAGAAGGTATTGAGGCTTATAAATGAAAGCGGCGGCCGCGTGCGCCTTGACCCGAAAAGCCCCAACGCAATCCTCCTTGAAACCGGGCAGATAGGCTTGCGCGAAAAAGCTGAGTACATCCGCGAAAAGCTAAGCCGGCTGATGTAGGGGCAGCAGGCAAGCGCCCCGCCGCAATCGCAAATCTTTCTCCGCAAGAACAGTGATTTTTGCAATAGTCATACGACCGTATGCCCAGCGAGCCGACAGCGCGATAGCGATGGAGGGTTGCTGAGCTTGGTGTCTGAATTACAGGCGTAATTGTGATTAAATTATGGTCGTTTTTGTTTGTTAGTTGACTAGTTTATATGGCGCGGCAAGCAGAGTTAAGCAAGGCAAGTGGCATCTGCTCTCGCAAAGCTACCTGCTCTACCCCAGCCACTAGACCGGATAACGTATAATATCTTTTGCAAATTCGAGTGTACGAAAAAAGACACGGCAGTGCAGCCTCTGTCAGAATAGAAAAGACAACTCTATGGGAGGAAACACACTGTGCCTGAGAACATCGTACAGGCAAATGAGGCTGCAAAGACAGTGGAGCGCGGCATAGAGGAAACGCTTGCCTATTATGATTTTCCGACTGAGCGTTGAAGGCATATACGCACAAACAAGAGAATGATTCTTACTTATAAAACGTCAGCCGCCGATTTACTCGCGCAGTATAAGCTATACTGATGAACAGTATAGCTTATACTGATGAAAAGTATAGCCTATACTGATTGAATCAGCCGCCGATTTACAAAACGTCAGGCGTAAGCTGACGATCGCGCAGCCAAGCCGCTTGAAGCTTCGTTGCGCTTATCGCGCAACTTGCTGCGCGATTCAGCAAGGCTTCCGGGCGTTGCCCGTCGGCTCGCTGGGCAGCCCGCCTGCCGTCCTGCCTGTCGGCAGACAGGTCGG
>CAZDXD010000086.1:0-5836 GCA_964509415.1 uncultured Treponemataceae bacterium | reverse complement strand
AAGAATCGGGCGGCTTTGACATTCTTGTAAACAACTCAGGCATTGCGCGGGACGGACTTTCGATGCGCATGAAAAAGGAAGACTGGGATGCGGTAATTGCCGTAAATCTTACAGCCGCCTTTATTGTTTCGCAGATTGTGTCAAACGGAATGCTTAAAAAGCGTTCAGGCTCTATTATCAATATGTCGAGCGTAGTAGGCCTTCACGGGCAGGCGGGGCAGGTAAACTACGCCGCAAGCAAGGCGGGATTGATTGGCCTTACAAAGAGCCTCGCAAAGGAAATTGGCGGTAGGGGCATTCGGGTAAATGCGATAGCTCCTGGCTTTATTGACACCGCCATGACAAGGGCAATCAGCGAAGAAGCCAGAAATGAATGGCTTAACGGGATTCCGCTTAAACGCGCCGGGCTTCCTTCTGATGTAGCGAACGCGGCGCTGTTTTTAGCGTCAGACATGTCATCGTACATAAGCGCGCAGGTTCTTGGCGTTGACGGCGGAATGGGTGCGTAAGTTCAAGCTGAGCTTTCAGCAGTCGCATCTCGCTTTATTAAAAAACTTTTCCGATAAGGAGAATTATTAAATGAATAGAAGGGTTGTCGTTACCGGTTTGGGCGCGGTAACTCCGCTTGGAAACACTGTCGAGGAAACTTGGGCCTCTGTGCGCAGCGGCAAAAGCGGGATTGCGAAAATCACTGCGTTTGACCCGTCCGATTACGCTTGCAAAATAGCGGGCGAGGTGAAAGGCTTTGATCCCGGCCAGTGGATGGACAAAAAGGAAGCGAGAAAGATGGGGCGGTATACCCAGTTTGCCGTTGCCGCAGCCATGCAAGCCATGAAGGATTCGGGGCTTTCGGAAAGCAATATGGATTCTAACCGCGCGGGCGTTGTCATGGGAAACGGGATAGGCGGCTTTGATGTAATCGAGGCTTCCATCAAGAAGTACTTTGACCTTGGAAACACGAGAATCCCGCCTTTAAGCATCCCAATGCTTATTCCGAACGAGGCGCCCGGAAATGTCAGCATGTTTTTAGGGCTTCACGGTCCCGCTTGGTCGCTTGCCACGGCATGCGCTTCTGGAACGGACGCGCTGGGACTGGCTCTTGACCAGATTCGCTGCGGCCGCATGGACATCTGCTTTGCCGGCGGCACGGAGGCTACCGTTACCGGATACGGAATAGGCTGCTTTCTTGTCCTTAAAACGCTTGCCACCTCTTACAACGACAACCCCGAAAAGGCGAGCCGCCCGTTTGACAAAAGCAGAGAAGGCTTTGTCATGGGCGAAGGTTCCGCTATTCTCGTGCTGGAAGAATACGAGCACGCTAAAGCCCGCGGCGCGCACATTTACGCGGAATTTGCAGGATACGGCGGCTCTTCGGACGCATATCACATTACAAGCCCCGATCCGACAGGGGAAGGCGGAGCTCTTGCAATCCGAAACGCGCTTGCAGACGCGGGGATAAGGCCTGAGGACGTTCAGTATTATAACGCGCACGGCACTAGCACGCCGATTAACGACCCTTCGGAAACGGCAATGCTTAAAAAGGCGCTTGGCGATCACGCTTATAAAATGAAGGTTTCTTCAACGAAAAGCATGACGGGGCACTGCCTGGGCGCTGCCGGCGCCGTTGAAGCCCTTTTTTGCGTAAAGGCGATTGAGGACGGGTTTTATCCGCCGACTATCAATCTGGAAAATCCCGACATTGAAGCGGGCTGCGATCTTGATTATGTGCCAAACACAGGGATTGACGCGAGCGCCGAAGGCGGCATTTCTTGCGCGCTTTCAGGCTCTCTTGGCTTTGGCGGGCATAACGGCGTTGTAGTTTTCAGGAGGATTTAAGCATGGCGAGCATAACGAACATAAAGGACTTGCTGCCGCACAGGGAACCTTTTCTCTTTGTGGACGAGATTGTTAGTGCAGACAAGGACGGGAGCGTTTCTCTGCGGACGTTTACGGAAAACGACTTCTTTTTTAAGGGGCATTTCCCCGAATACCCGGTAGTGCCCGGCGTGATTTTGATTGAGACAATGGCGCAGTGCGGCGGGGCGGCTTTAAGCTCGCAAGGCGTGTTCCCCGAAGGCTCTCTCTTTTTTCTTGGAACGGTAGACAAGGTGAAGTTCCGCAGACAGGTTAGGCCGGGAGACACGGTGCGCGTTGAGGTAAAAAACCTTCGCGTTTCGCCAAAGATGATTAAGCAGTCAGGCGTGGCATACGTTGGGGAAGAAGTCGCCGCCGAAGCCGAATGGATGTGCCTTGTTGGGGAGGTTAAAGCATGATTATAAAGCCAATGGTCAGAAGCAATATCTGCCTTAACGCCCATCCTGCGGGCTGCGAAAAGGCCGTGCTGAACCAAATAGCGTATGTGAAGGAGCAAAAGCAAAAGAGGGGGAATGCGAAAGGTCCCGTTAATGTGCTTGTTTTAGGCTGTTCCGGCGGCTACGGTCTTGCTAGTAGAATTGTTGCCGCGTTCGGTTACGGGGCGCAGACTATAGGACTTTCGCTTGAAAAGGCGGGAACAGAAAGCAAGGGGGGCACGCCCGGCTGGTACAACAACTTAGCCTTTGACAAGGCGGCCGCAGCCGAGGGGTTAGGGTTTTTGACGCTAAACGGCGACGCTTACTCTGACAGCATGAAAGACGAGGTTGCGGAAGCAGCAAAGTCGCGTGGCATTCGCTTTGACCTTGTTGTCTACAGCCTTGCAAGCCCCGTGCGGACAGACCCCGACACGGGAGTTATGCACAGGTCTGTAATAAAGCCGATTGGCGACACTTTTGCCGGCAGAACCTTTGACCCGATGACGGGCGAGCTGAAAGAGATTAGCGCAGAGCCTGCAACCGAAGATGAAATTGCCGCGACAATAAAGGTAATGGGCGGCGAGGACTGGGAACGCTGGATTGACAGGCTTTCCGCGGCAGGTGTGCTTGCAGAAGGCGTTGTAACTGTGGCTTATTCATATATCGGGCCAGAAGTTTCGCAGGCTATTTACCGCCGTGGCACAATAGGCAGGGCAAAGGAACACTTGGAAAAAACCGCCGCAACGTTAAATCAGAAAATGGCGGCGTATAGCGGCGCGGCTTACGTTTCCGTGAACAAGGGGCTAATCACGCGGGCGAGCGCGGTTATTCCGATTATTCCGCTTTATCTTTCCGTTTTGTTCAAGGTTATGAAGAGGCGCGGAATGCACGAAGGCTGCATTGAACAGATGGAAAGGCTCTTTGCCGAGCGGCTCTACACTGGCGGCAGCGTTCCCGTTGATGAAGAAAACAGAATCCGCATTGACGACTGGGAAATGGATAGCGAGGTTCAGGCTGAAGTTGCAGAGATTATGTCGCGGATTACCACCGAAAACTTAAAGGAGCTTTCTGACTTTGAAGGCTACCGCCATGATTTTCTTGCCACCAGCGGCTTTGACATTGAAGGCGTTGATTACGAAAAGGACGTGCCGCGCCTTGACACGCTTTAGCCGCTCATTTGGGAGACAAGCCGCATGAATGAGAATTTTATTCTTTCATTGATAGAAAAATTTAGCGAAGGCTCTATTGCCTCCCTTGAATTGCAGCAGGGGGATGACTATATTTGCTTGCGCAAAAAGGAAGCGATTGCTTCTTCGCAGGGCGGCGCGCTCCAAGCACAGGCCGCGCCGGCGGTGGCGCAAGCGGAGGGCGAACCGCAGGCTGCCGCAGTTGTCCCTTCTGCCGCGCCGGCGATACAGCCGCAGCCGGCTGCGCAGGATGCGGATTCAGTGCAGATTAAAAGCCCGATTGTGGGCACATTCTATCGCGCGCCGTCACCTGACTCGCCTGTCTATGTAGAAGAGGGCAGTGCAGTCAAAAAAGGCGACCCGCTCTGCGTTCTTGAAGCAATGAAAATGATGAACACGCTTGAAAGCGAGTTTGACTGCACAATCGAGAAAATCCTTGTGCAAAACGGGGATTTGGTTGAATACGACCAGCCGCTTTTTCTTGTGCGCAAAGCCTAATGATTAAAAAACTCCTTATTGCAAACCGCGGCGAAATTGCTGTCCGCGTAATGCGCGCGTGCAGGGAGCTTGGCATAGAAACAGTCGCGGTGTACTCCTCCGCGGATAAAGAAAGCCTTCACGTTAAAATGGCGGACAGGGCGGTCTGCATTGGTGCGCCTCCCTCTTCAAAAAGCTACCTTAGCGCGGCGGCGCATATCACCGCAGCCCTCGCGACGGGATGCGATGCCGTGCATCCGGGAGTTGGCTTTTTGTCAGAGAACGCGGACTTTGCCCGCCAAGTGCAGGACGCGGGACTCATCTGGATAGGGCCTGCGCCCGAAACGATAAGCCTTCTTGGGGACAAGGTGCAGGCGCGGGCTACGGCAGCCGCGCACGGGCTTCCCGTTACGCCGGGCTCCGAAGGCGCGGTTTTAGACGAAAAGGAAGCTGCAAAAATTGCTAACAGTTGCGGCTATCCCGTAATCATCAAAGCGGCATCAGGCGGCGGCGGCAAGGGAATGCGCATTGTCTACGAAGAAAAAGACCTTGCCGAAAACCTAAAGATAGCATCATCGGAGGCGCTCGCCAATTTTGCGGACGGCGCTGTATATATAGAAAAATATCTTGAAAACCCGCGCCACGTTGAGCTTCAAGTGCTAGGCGACGGCAAGGGGCGCGTTGCAGTGCTTGGCGAGAGGGACTGCTCGGCACAGAAGAACCACCAAAAGCTAATAGAAGAAAGCCCTTCGCCCGCAGTTTCGCCTGAAATGCGCAAAAAAATGTGCAATGGCGCTCTTTCCCTTTTTTCGGCATTGCAGTATAGGGGAGCGGGCACAATCGAATTTCTTGTGTCGGGGGGCGACTTCTTCTTTATGGAGGTAAACGCCCGCGTTCAAGTTGAGCATCCCGTTTCGGAGCTTGTTACATCCTCTGACATTATCCGCGACCAAATTGGCGTGTGCGCGGGGCTCGATATGGAGGCGGCGGAGGGCATAAACGAACTAAAGGGGTGGGCGATTGAAGCGAGAATCAACGCGCGAGCGCCCGGCCTAATTAAAAGCATCACTGTGCCGGGCGGGCCTGGCACGCGGTTTGACACCTTTGTCTATGCGGGCTACTCCGTTGTGCCGTTCTATGACTCGCTTCTCGCCAAGCTCATTGCCTATGACTCAAGCCGCGAGAGGGCTATAAGGCGGCTCTTGCGCGCGCTTGGCGAGTTGCAAATTGAAGGCGTGCCTACTAACATAGAAGAGCAGAAAGCCATTCTCTCTTCCGATAAGTTTTTATCCGGCGACTTTGGAACCGGACTGTACGCAGAATTGTTTCAAGGGTAGCAGCTTGGCTGTTTTTGCTTTTTAGGAAAGAATATGGAATGCACGAATTGCAAAGCGAATATTGAAGAGAGCGTTTTAGCCGAAAACTTGCGCGTCTGCCCTGGATGCGGAGCTCATTTTAGAATGGAGCCGCGCGAGAGGCTTGCATACCTTGCGGATGAGGGCTCTTTCTCCGAGCTTTACCGCGGACTTTCAAGCGCTAATCCAATAGAAATGGAAGGCTATGAAGAGAAGATTTCCGCGGCGCAGGCAAAGACGCAAATGTCCGATGCTGTTATAACAGGCTACTGCACAATAGAAAAGCGCCCCGCGCTAGTTGCGCTTATGTCCTTTGCGTTTATGGGCGGCTCCATGGGCTCCGTTGTAGGCGAAAAGATAGCGCGGATAATGTTGCTAGGGGCCGCAGAGTGCCTGCCTGTTATTATCTACGCTACATCTGGGGGAGCAAGAATGCAGGAGGGGCTTTTTTCCCTAATGCAAATGGCAAAGACCTCAAGCGCCGCCGCCGAGCTCGACAAGGCGGGCATTCCGCTTTTTATCATGC
>CAZDXD010000085.1:0-5985 GCA_964509415.1 uncultured Treponemataceae bacterium | reverse complement strand
GAAGTCAAAAAAAGGTTTTACAATGGAGGGAATTTTATGAAACAGCTTGCAAAAGTGCTTTCCGCCGCAGTTTATATTTTTGCGCTGGCGGCGGTCTATGCGCAAGAGCCGCAAGGCAGGACAATCACCGTTACTATAGGGGAGGTTGTACTTGATGCGGTGCTCTATGATACGCCGCTTGCAGAAGAGATAAGCGGATACTTCCCGCTCACTCTTTCTATGGTAGGCTTTGGCGGCAGGGAATACTACGGCGGTGTCGATTTTTACCCTGCGCGCGAAAACCTTGTGGGCGGCCGCCGCACATTCGAGAACGGGCATATCACCTACTGCGAACCACACCACAACATGGCTATTTTCTACGCGCAAACGGATCGCCCTACGCTTTCCGTAGATGTAATTCCCATTGGCATGATTACAAGCGACCTTTCAGTCTTTGAAACGCTGCCTTCAAGGATAGAGGCTGTGTTCTCTTTTGCAGAGTAAGTTTAAGGGTTTTTAGTTGCCTAGTGGTCTAGTGTTTTAGTGGTCTAGTTATCTAGTGGATTAGTTATTTAGTTGTCTAGTGGTCTAGTATTTTAGTTGTCTAGTTGCCTAGTATTTTAGTAGCTAGGGTAAAGCAAGTGGTACTAGAAAGCGCAAGCAGACCCTTCTTGCACAGCCCCAGAGACTAGAAAACTAGAAAACTAATCCACTAGCAAACAACAAAACAACGATAATTCAGGCACACATACGCTCGTATGAGTGTTGCAAAAATCGCCGTTTTTCTACCTGAAAAATCGCCGTTTTTGTACCGAAAAAACCGCTGCTTGCTCCTCTTGCCTAGCCTCAAAGCGGCATCTTGGCTTTAAGGCGCGTCCTGCTTTCCATAAGCAGCCTAAGCCGTTCTCTGAGGGTCACGCCGCGATGATACACCAATGCCTATGCATTTACGGCGTTTTTGGTGTGATAACACCAAAAAGCGTTTATTCGCGTCTCCAAGGTCGGGTCAGCATTGTTGCATTTAACATTCAAAATTGTATATCATTGCAACCGAAAATTTTGTCTTGTGCGTGCAGGTTTGGAAAGGCGCTTATGGTTGTAATGAAATTTGGCGGAACGTCGATGGGCTCTGCCGAAAGAATGCTCAATTCCGCAGAAATAATGCAGAGCGGCGCAAAAAAGGGCAAGGTTGGCGTGATTGTTTCCGCAGTCGGGGGAGTTTCAAACCGATTGCAGGCAGCTATTGACCAAGCGGTTGCCGATTTTAGCGCGCTTTCGCAGGAAGAAAGCAAAGAGAAAAGCACGCTTGATTGTAGCGGGATTGTCGCCGGCATAATTGATACGCATGAGCGCATTTTATCTGAGCTTTCAAAGGTTCTTCCCGCTTTCAACATAGATGCTGTTAAAAGCAAACTTAAACCCCTTTTCGCGGAGCTTAGCCGCCTTGTAAATGCCGTTGCAGTGTTCGGCGAATGCCCCGATACAATTTACTGCCGCATAATGGGAATGGGCGAGCGCCTTTGCCTTCCGATTGCGGCGGAGATTCTGCGGGCAAGGGATGAGGATGTTCTGGAAATCGATATTCGCGAATACATCATTACAGAAGGCAATCAGCGGGAAGGAGAGCCCATAATAGCAAAGATAAGCGAATTGTTTGCGCCTCTCCGCGGCGAAGGCGGCACTCGCATTGTTATCGGCGCGGGTTTTATTGCGTCAGACATAAGCGGGAAGCCCTCGCTTTTAGGGCGAAACGGCTCCGATTTTTCCGCGGCTCTTATGGCTATGGGGCTAAAGGCGGAGCGGCTTGAAATATGGACAGACGTTGACGGCATTTTTACAGCCGATCCGCGCATCGTTCCTGATGCGCAGCTTGTAGAGGCTATATCTTATGAGGAAGCGGCAGAGCTTTCATTCTTTGGCTCTAAGGTGCTTCACCCCAAGACGTTAGGACCCCTTGCAGCCTGCGGAATAGAAACATTGAGCCTTAACAGCTTTAACCCTTCAGCGCCCGGCACAAGGATAGCCGCTGCGGATAAAATCCCGCCTGCGCCTGACTCGCAGCCTGTGCGCGGCGTTACGGTATTGAAGGACGTTGCTGTAATTAGCATATCGGGTATTGGCCTTAAAGGAAGGCGGGGAAGCGCTGCGCGGATTTTCAGCGCGGTCAATCGCTGCGGCGTTTCCGTTCTGCTCATTACCCAATCAAGCTCGGAGTATACGGTAACCTTCTGTGTCAGGCAAAAGGAAGCCGGACAGGTTATCGAAAGCCTTAATGACGAGTTTGCGCTTGAGCTGCATGAGCGCTTGATTAATCCTATTTCCCAAATCCTTAACGCCGCAATTGTGTCTATTGTGGGCGATGCCATGAAAGAAAGCTGCGGAATTGCCGGGAAGTTTTTTTCTTCGCTTTCCTTTGCAGGAATCAATATCATTGCGATAGCGCAAGGGTCTTCCGAGCGCTCCATCAGCGCTGTAATTGACGGCTCTATGGCAGAAAAAGCTGTAAGGATTGTGCATAGCTTTCTTTTTAACAAGCTGCAGCGCATAGAGGTTTTTCTTTTCGGCATTGAAAAAACAGGCCTTGTGCTTTTGGAGCAGATAAGGGAGCAGAGGCAGAAGCTCCTTAAAAGCCACATTGACCTTCGCGTGTGCGGCATTTCTGACCTGCGCCGCATTGCTTTTTTCCCCGCGGGAACCCTTCCGGATACTTGGAGACAGGAGCTTGAAAACTCCGACGCGCGCTTTTCGATGGAAAGCCTCTTTTCGTTTGTAAGAGAAGAGGAGCCTCTTAACCCTGTGTTTGTGGACTGTTCGGATACAGGCACGGCTGAAGATGCCTATGCTGTTGCATGGCATTATCCTGAAATTTTCTCTGAAGGCATGAACATTGTAACGCTTAACACGCTTGCCAATACCCTGCCATATGCTTTTTACCAGAAAATGCACAACGCGGCGGAAGCCAACAGAAAACGTTTTTTATACGGCAGCTCTGTCGGCACAGGCCTTCCCGTTATCGAGATGATTCGCACAATGGCAAAGACCGGCGATTCTCTTATCCGCTTTGAAGGGATTACCTGCGATGCCTTTTCGTTTGTCTTTAACGAGATGGAAAAGGGTTCAAGTTTTTCCGAAGCGGCAGCGCTTTTTTTTCAGAAAGCCGAGTTCAGCGGAAACCCGGCAGTTGTTTTTTCCCCTGACGCGATGAAAAGAAGCAGCGTTATCATCGCGCGAGAAGCCGGAATCCCCGTTGAATTTGATGACGTTTCCGTTGAGCCTTTTCTCCCCGCTTCTTTTGATTTAGGCAGCGGCAGTGTCGAGGCATTCACAGAGCGGCTTTCTGAAGCTGACAGCTGGTTTGCCGATAAAATCGCTGCCGCAAGTGAAAAAGGTAAAAAGCTCCGTTACGCTTCCGCAATCGACTGCGCAGAAGGGCGCGCGAAAGTTTCCGTTGGCTTTTTTGAAGTAAGCCCAGACAGCCCGCTTGCAGACGTGCGCCGCGCCGAAAGCATTTTCGCGTTTACTACCCGCTATTATTCACCTTATCCGCTTGTTTTGCAGGGGTTTGGCTCAAATACAGAAACATCCGCGTCCGGCTTGTTTGCCGACATATTGAGGACAGCATCATGGTAATAGTTCTTGAAAAAAATATCCGCGACAGCGACAAGCAGCGGATAAAAAGCTTTTTGGAAAAGCGTTCGCTCAAAGTAAATGAAATTGTTGGAGAGGAAGAGACAATTTTCGGCGCGGTTGGAAAGCTTAGTCTTGACCCGCGCGAAGTTGAGATTTTGCCGGGCGTTCAGCGCGTCATTCCCATTTCAAAGCCGTACAAAATGGCTTCAAGGGAATTTAAGCGTGAAAACACGATTATAGATGTAAGCGGCGTAAAAGTCGGCGGAAACCGCGTAACCGTAATCGCGGGGCCCTGCGCGGTTGAAAGCCGCGAACAAATTTTTGAAGCGGCGCAGCGCGTCGCGGATTCGGGCGCGGTTATGCTTAGAGGCGGCGCGTACAAGCCGCGCACAAGCCCTTACGCCTTTCAGGGGCTGGGCGCTGAAGGCATCAAGCTCCTTAAAGAGGCGGGGGACGCTTGCGGGCTTCCGATTGTAACGGAAATTGTTTCTGCCGAATCAATCCCCGAAATGATTGACTTTGTCGACGTTTACCAAGTTGGCGCGCGCAATATGCAGAACTTCGAGCTTTTGAAAAAGGTTGGCGCTCTTGGCAAGCCCGTCATCTTGAAGCGCGGGCTTTCCGCCACCATTGAAGAATGGCTTATGGCAGCTGAATATCTTCTCTCTAGCGGCACGGAAAATGTTATTCTCTGCGAGCGGGGTATTCGCACTTACGAGAAGGCTACCAGAAACACGCTTGACCTTTCGGCAATTCCCGTTTTGCGCTCTCTTACTCATTTGCCTGTGATTGTAGACCCAAGCCATGCCGTGGGCATTCGCGACAAAGTGCCGCCAATGGCCCTTGCAGCGATTGCGGCGGGAGCTGACGGTCTGATTGTAGAGGTGCATCCGTGCCCCGACTGCGCAATGTCTGACGGCGCGCAGTCCCTTTATCCGGAGCAGTTTGAAAAGATGATGCGCGACATCAACGTGCTTGCCCCCGTTGTTGGAAAGACCGTCTCCCGCCGCGCAGTCAGTTCTGCCGGTCGGCAGACAGGCGGAAAGCTAACCACGCAGTCCATGACCTTTTCTTCCGATGAAAAAAAAGCGTCAGACGCGGGCAAAGAGAAGGAAGCGTGCGGCGAGAAGCCTGTCCTCCCTGCATCCCCTGCCGACTATGTATCCCGCAAGGGCTCGGCTGTTTGTGCCTTTTCAGGCAGCCGCGGCGCGTTTGCGGAGCAGGCAATCCTGCGCTTTTTTGATGATTCAGTTTCCTCTCTTGCCGTGAATAACTTCCGCGAAGTTATTCTTGCGGTGTTGGACGGCCGCGCCGATTTTGGAATGCTTCCAATAGAAAACTCACTTACCGGCTCTGTCTACGAAAATTACGATAATCTCTATCTTTATGAGGACATAGAAATCGCAGGCTCCATTGCAATTCGCGTGGAGCATTCGCTTCTTGCGCCAAAGGGCGCGTCTCTCGATTCAATCAAGACGGTTTATTCGCACCCGCAAGCCCTTGCCCAGTGCGCGGAATTTCTTGCCCGCTATCCTCAATGGCAGCACGTGGAAACGGAGTCAACAGCTTCTGCCGCGCGCCTTGTTGCAGAGAAAGGCGACCCTTCAAGCGCAGCCATAGCAGGCGAAGCCGCCGCGGGAATTTACCGCCTTTGCGTGCTGAAAGCCGGCATTGAAACAAATCCGCTTAATTACACGCGCTTTGTCATTATCGCGCGGCGCGGTGCAATCGTGTGCCCCGCTCCTGACTTTTCGTCTGTTATTTTCACCGCGGCGAACGAGCCGGGCTCTCTCTATAAGGCACTCGGGCTTTTTGTAAAGTATGGGCTTAATATGACCAAACTTGAGTCTCGCCCGATACACGGCGAGCCTTGGCGCTACCGCTTTTACGCAAACCTTTCGCTCCCAGAAGGCGTGCCTGCAAGCGCGGTTTCATCGGAGCGCATAAAAAGCGCGGTAAACGAGCTTGCAACAAAGGCAGTTAACGAAAGGATTGTAGAGGACGTGCGCGTGCTCGGCCTTTACCGCGCGGGCGCGTAAGACACCGCGGTTTCTCCGCGTCTTGAGCTTCAGGCAACAACCTGAAGTTAATGCCCCTTAAACCAAATTGCGCTTCATTCGCCCTCTTCCCTTTAGTAAATTAAAGACAACTTATGACAATAAGGAGGAAGCGCATGAAGCGGCTTTGCCTTTTTGCGCTCGCGGCGTTAATCGCCTTTGACATTGCAGCGCAAAACCTTGAACATCAGACTACCGCGCCCAACGCGCCCGCCGTCTACTTTACGCGGGATATTTCCCCCGAAGGCCTGATGAAGGTTTACCGCGCCTTGGGGCAGCGGATTGAAGGGAATGTCGGCATAAAAATCTCTTTCGGCGG
>CAZDXD010000084.1:0-5991 GCA_964509415.1 uncultured Treponemataceae bacterium | reverse complement strand
GCCCTTGGCTACCCGGCGGTTAAGACAATAAAAACGCCTGCAAAGAAGGAGGATTGCATAAGCTATTATGACTGAACCAAAGCAAAGGCTGATTAACGTGCTAAGCGCGGCCCTGCCCGGCATAGACTTTGAAGCAAATGACGCTCTTGTTGACGACGGGCTAATTGACTCGTTTGCGATTGTGTCGATTATCGGAGCTCTTTCGATGGAGTACGGAATTAACATTCCGTTTGACGAGCTTGAAAGCAAAAACTTCAACTCTGTGGACGAAATGCTAAAGCTGATTGAGCGGTGCAAGAGATAGGGCGTAAGCAACAGTGAGTTTAGAGTTTAGGGCGGGGCAAGCAGGTCAGGCAGGGCTTCTTGCAGCCTTTGCACCGCGTCAAGCATAAGCGCCCTGTCTTCATTCGGGCGATAAAAGGCCGCCTTTATGCGCAGCTTTTCAAAGCCGGGAAAAGACGCGGCAAATGCTTCAAACCGCTTTTTAAGCACATCCTCCGGCGGCAGGGCATCTGCCCTATACGTTATAAGGAGGCTGCCGGTTTCGTTATTTGCTTCTATAAAAAGGTCAGCGTGAGGAATCGCCTCTTTCGCTTGCCTAATGGCAGCCTCTAGCGCGGCTGTTATTTCGCTGTCGCGGAATATCCTGCTTCGCAGCCTTATGCGACCGGGGATAAAACTTGCTACAAGCCCTGACACTACAGCTCCTTAAGAAGCGGGCGGGAGGAATTAACGGCAAAGAAAAGCGTTGACGTGTTGTGCAGCAGCGCAGAAACCGAAGGCGTGATAGCCCCCGCCAAGCCCAGCAGGATAAGCAGGGAATTGAACGCTACAATGCCGCAGTTGTTTGCGTCTATCCTTTTAAGGAGGCGTTGCCCCAGAGCACGCACGGTTAAAACGCCTTCAAGCCCTGTTCCCGCAGGAAGCTGAATGTCGGCAGCTTCTCCCGCGATTGCAGCGCCTTCCCCCATTGCAATGCCCGCGTCAGCGCAGGCAAGGGCGGGCGCGTCGTTAATGCCGTCGCCAAGCATAATAACGCGCCTTCCTTCATCCTTTTTCTCCATGACGTAGCGGCTTTTATCTTCAGGCAAGGCGCGCGAAATAAAGCTGTCGAGCCCCGCACTCCTTGCAGCCATTTCAGCCGCGCCTGGGCTGTCGCCCGTAATCATCACGCATTCCTTTATGCCTGATTTTTTAAGCGCTCGTATGACAGCGGCGGCATCAGTGCGCACAGGGTCAGAAAGCGCGAAGGCTGCAAGCAGCTTTCCGTCCTCTGCAAGATAAAGGAGCGACTCGCCCCTTTCTTCCGCTTTCGCAATAGCCGCGCTAAAGTTTGCAGGCTTTTCGGTTTTCTCATCGCCAAAGACAAAGTGCGCGCTCCCCGCAAGCACTCGCTTTTTGTTTATATAGCTTGCTATGCCGTGCGCCACAATGTATTCGACTTTCGCGTGCCTTTCGGGGTGCTCCATGCCGCGCTCGTCAGCGGCTGCGACAATCGCTTTCGCCACAGGATGAATGTAGTGCTCCTCAAGGCAGGCTGCAAGGCGAAGGACTTCCGACTCGCTTTTATCCGAAAAAGTGATAATGCCTGAAAGGGAAGGCGCAGCGCGGGTGAGCGTTCCTGTTTTGTCAAATACAACGGTGTCAGCCCGTGCCGCCTCTTCAAGATACTTGCCGCCCTTTACAAGAATGCCGCGCTCGGCGGCTTCGCGCATGGCGCTTAAAACGGCAATGGGGGCTGCAAGGCGCATTGCACACGAATAGTCAACCATCAGCGTTGAAAGCGTTTTTGCCGCGTTCCGCGTAAAGAGAAAGGCAAGCCCCGTAAGCAAAAAGTTGTACTTGACGAGCCTGTCTGCAAGAGCTTCCGCTCTTCTTTGCGTTGAAACTTTAAGCTCGGCAGAAGTCTCCACTTCCGCAAGTATCCTGCTTACCTTTGTTTGCCCGCCTGTCTGCCGCACAAGAATAAAGATTTCGCCCTCTTCCACTACGGTGCCGGAAAAAACTGTGCTGCCAGCCCGCTTTTCAACAGCGAGCGGCTCCCCCGTTATAGCGGCTTGGTTTACAAGCGCTTCCCCACGCAAGACTTCGCCGTCAGCCTGTACACATTCCCCCGTCCGCGCGATAATGGTGTCGCCCTGCCGTACAGCGGCAAGCGGCCACTCTTCCTCCTTCCCGTCCACAAGAGAAACGCGGGCTGTTTCGCTTCCTGTAAACATGGCAAGCGCGAGGTTATCGCGGCTTTTTCGGCGCGTAAACTCTTCTACCATTTCGCCCGCCGAAAGAAGAAGGGCAATGTTTTCCGCCGTTGCCCTGTTTCCCGAAAGAAGGGAAACCGTTATCGCCGCAGCATCAAGCACTCGCGTATCCGAAACCCTCCCCGAAAGCAGGCAGAAAGCGCCGTCAGATATTCTTGGCGCAAGACGAAAAAAACTTAAAGCAGTGCGAAGGGCAGGCGGAAGAAGTTTCTTGATGAGGAAAAACGCCGCTATCGAAATAAGGCCCCCTGCGAGGCTCTGTGGCTCGGTAGGGGCGGGCACAGCCGCAAGCATAGAAGGGTCGTCAAGATATTTGCCATCAAGCGCAGAAAAAAGCGCGAGCGTTTCTTTTTCGCTTATTTTTTCAGGCGAATAGCGCACAAGAAAGCTGCCCGAAACCGGATTAAAATCCGCACGCTCTATGCCTTCTTGGATAGAAACGAGGTTTGCTGCAAGGGCAACCTGTCTTGGAGATATGCGCCTGTTATCGTAGCGCAATCTTAAACGCCCCGGAATGGCGCTTTTTACCGTGTAGTGCAAAAGAGACTCCGTAGTTCAGCCTGCGCATAAGCCAGTTTAGCATATTGCGCGGCGCATTTTACGTGCTTGTCGTAACTTTATAAAAAAAACTCTTCCGCGGCATGCACGGAAGAGCCATGATTACGCGCCGCCTTTCTCCGCTTTTGAAGCTTTGTATTCAGCTTCTGCCACGGCATCTTCCGCGTCTTCCTTGATAGACTCCATAAAAGCCGCGGCATCCTTTTTAAGCTGCATGCCAGCGCATGCAAGTTTCGCCGCACCTTTTCTGAACGCGTTTGAGCGCACAAAGACTGCCGCGGCAGCGCCCGCTGCAGCTCCTATAAGAAGCAACTTTACCGTTTTATTCATAACAGAACCTCCCTAAAATTCGCTTATATGGCAACATAATAACCGCAATTCCGCTTTCAAGTCAATTTAACCTTAAAACAGCATTGACAATTTGTAATCTGCACCCTATCCGGTAACGCCAGGCGGCGCACGACTTTACCAGATAAGGCTTACAATTATTCCCGCCGCGAGCGAGAAAATCACTGCAAAGGCAAGGTATGATGCAAAGCGACCGGCGCCTAATACAATTTTAAGCGCGCCAAGGTTTGTGATTTTAGCGGCAGGACCTGTAATCATAAAAGCCGCTGCCGCCCCGTAAGTCATTCCGTCAATAAGCCATTGAATCATCAGGGGGATTGTACCGCCTCCGCAGACATAAAGCGGCACACCGACCGTAGCCGCAAAGAGAATACCGAAGCCTTCGTGCCTGCCAAAGAGGGAGGCGAACTTGTCTGACGGCACATACCGCTGGAACACTGCCGCAAGCAAAACGCCCAAGAGAAAATACGGGCCTGTCGCCTTTATGTTGCGCCAGAAGTTTTTCAAAAAGCGCACCAAGATGCGGGGGTCAGTGTCGCGGTTCTTTGAGTCCGTTATTCCTGAAAAATTAAAGAAGCTCTTGCCGCTTTTTTTTGTGTAAAGATAAACAAAAAAGCCCGCCGCAATTCCGCAAAGAAAGCACGACACAATGCGCACCGCAAGAAGGGCGGGACCGAGCGCCGCGCTGTAGACAATCAGCTGCGGGTTAAGGAGGATAGAGCTCATCATGAACGCGGCGAGAAAGCCCTCGCTTATTCCCTGCTGCGCAAATGACGCGGCTATGGGGATTGTACCGTACATGCAAAGCGGCGAGGCAACGCCAAGCGCGCTTGCGAAAGTCCAGCCCGCCGCGCCCGAAAGCTTTTGCCCCGCTTTTGCGCACAGTTCGCTGATTTTTCCCTTAAAGAAAACTGAAACAGCGGAGCCCGCCGCCATGCCGACAATCCAATACCAGAATATCTGCCTGAGCTGAACGTCAAAGTAGAACCACAGGTAGATAAACTCTCGCTTTAGAATGTCAAAGAGTCCGCCGCTCATAGCTTACCGCAGTTTCAAAAACGTTTCCGTTGGCAAGGGGTTTAGTTGATTTCGACAAGCCTGTAATTGCGGGTTCCTGCGCCAAGCCCGATTTCTTCCGCGTACTCGAGCACATGCCTCCCCTGTCTTGAGTCAATGCGCTCAACAAGTGAGCCTGAATCCCTTGCGGTAAACACTAGGTCAATGCCAGCCTGGTCTATTGCCAGCGGGTCGGTAGAAGCGAGCACGCCGATATCGTGCATATCGGGAGCGGCGGGGTTCGCGGAGCAGTCGCAGTCAACGCTAAGCCGATTAAGCACGGAGACAAAGGCGATATTCTCCCCGCCGTCCATGTAGTCGCAAACAGCCTGCGCAGCTTCCGCCATAGCTTCAAGAAAGGCAATCTGGTCGTCGCCAAAAATGTTGCCGCTTGTGCGCGTGCCGCCACTATGAATGTAGACTTTCCCTGATTCCCGCGTGGACTCTCCTGATGCAAAGCCGATGGACAAGTTCTTAATCGCGCCGCCAAAGCCCGCCATAGCGTGCCCCTTAAAATGGCTCAACACCAGATAAGAATCGTAATTGGCAAAGTGGCTACCAACAATGTCCCTTTCAAGGCGCGTCGCGTTCGATCTTACCGGAATATCCATCGCGCCGTCCTCGTCAAGAAGGTCAAAGGCTGCAATTTCAAGAAAGCCGTGATCTCGCACAACCTGATGATGAAGCGCGTTTGCAGCGCGCCTGCCGCCGTAAGAGGTATTGCATTCAACAATGGTGCCATTTACTTCCTGCACAAGGTCTTTAATCAGCTCAGGGCGGAGGTAGTTGCTTGCCGGCGGCTCGCCCGTACTCATTTTTACGCCAACCTTTCCTTCAGGTGTCCAGCCCATGGCGCGGTAAACCTTCAAAAGACCTTCCGGGCTTATGTCTCGCGTAAAATACACAACGGGAGCGTTCGGGTCATTGGTCTGATAAGTGCGGTAAGTGGCGGCTTGCTGGTTGCCCGCCGCAAACGCAAAAGCGCAGACTAGCGTAAAAGCTGCCAGGACAACAAAAAGCTTTTTCATCATTTTCACAGTGTTACTCTCCTTATGTGAGAGAAAGTTATCACAACAGGAAAAAAGATGCAAATGCAAATTGGTTTTTACAGGCTTTAAGAGAAAGTTAAAGCATAAACAAAAGAGCCGGCTACAACACCGGCTCCCCTCATGTTAGCAAAAATCAAATGACACGGCCGCAGGCGACCATACCATTAAACAACCTTGCCGTTTTTAATTGAGGCTTTGCAGATTTTGCAAATCTTTGTCTTTTCGCCTGCTACTTCCTGCTCATAAAGCAGCTTTACGCCGCTTCTTTTGCAGACAGGGCACACGCCGCGGGCGCGCGAAACTTCCCCGCGGATTCCCTTGCCTCTATGCGCTTTTGACATTTTCTACACCTCCGCCTTTGCTTCATCGGCAGTTTCGACAACTTCCGATGCCGCACTCTTTTTGCCGCTCTTCGTCTTTTTTGCGGAGCTCCCTTTTGCTTTTTTAGAAGCGTCCTTTTTCTCTTTCTTTTTTTCGCCGGAATCAGGCGTATAGTCAACAAGCTCCAAAATAGCAAGCTCAGCCGCATCGCCATTTCTGAAGCCCAGCTTCATAATGCGCGTGTATCCTCCCGGCCTGTCTTTCATTCGCGGGCCAATATCCGTAAACAACTTGGCAAGCACAGCCTCGTCAGAAATAAAGCGGGCAGCCTGCCGCCTATTATGCACGGAATCCACCTTTGCCCGCGTGATAAGCTTTTCAGCCGCGCGGCGGACTTCCAA
>CAZDXD010000083.1:0-6033 GCA_964509415.1 uncultured Treponemataceae bacterium | reverse complement strand
CGCGTTTGGGCGGGCGGCGACATTGTGCTTGGCTCGGCTACCGTTATTCTTGCGATGGGCGAAGGGAGAAAGGCCGCCGCTTCTATAAATGAGGCTCTCGCGAAAAAATGAAGCATACAGCGAAACTTGTTGTGCGCACATACGAGCTAGATGCGTACAACCATGTCAACAACGCGACTTACCTCAATTACCTTGAGTTCGGGCGCATGGAGTTTTTGCGCGCGATTGGCTTTGACTATAACGCGCTTATCGATGCAGGCTATTATCTTTACGTTACGCGCATAGACATTCACTACAGAGCTTCGGCGCGTCTTTTTGACGAGCTTTCTGTCGAAGTCGAGCCGGTAAAGCTAGGGAGGCTTTCAGGCGTTTTTCATCAGGTTATCCGCAACCAGCGCGGCGAGGTTTGCGCCGAAGCTGAAGTCTCTTGGGGATGCGTGGACAGCAGCGGAAAGCCCGCTAAAATCCCCGATGAGTTCATGCTAGAAGGCTTAAAGCCCGAAAAGGGAAACGCTGTCTAATTCGAATACTACAGGCGCAATATACGCAGCAGGGATTTTTTGCTAAAATCCTCCCAAAATGACTTATTTCTTTGAAACTTACGGCTGCCAGATGAATTACGCCGAATCCGCTTCTGTTGAGCAGATTCTCATCTCGCGCGGGTGGAGCGGTGCATCTGCCGCGGAGGACGCGGATTTAGTGCTGCTTAACACCTGCTCCGTAAGAATCACTGCCGAAACGCGCATTGCAGGCCGCCTTGCATATTTTGCAGCCCTTAAAAAAAAGAGGCGCTTTTTTTTGGTTTTAACAGGCTGCATGGCACAGCGCCTTCACGATGAAGTGCGTGCTCGCTTTCCCTGCGTTGACGCTGTTGTTGGAATGTTTGAAAAGCACATCTTCCCTGACGTAT
The DNA here is from genome assembly GCA_964509415.1 of uncultured Treponemataceae bacterium. GTDB lineage: Bacteria > Spirochaetota > Spirochaetia > Treponematales > Treponemataceae > Avitreponema. Next base: position 5,123 of record CAZDXD010000083.1, on the reverse strand, counting down.
TCCTCGCGGCGGAAGAAGGCCGCCCCTACGTCCCCACAGACGAGGTGCCTGCGGAAGGCACATACTTTTTCGCCCCTTCATCGTACTCCGAAGGCGCGTTTCAATCCTTTGTGCCGATTATGAACGGCTGCAACAATTTTTGCTCGTACTGCATTGTGCCATACGTGCGCGGAAGGGAAGTGTCCCGCGCGCCTGAAGAAATTTTGCGCGAAATTGATTTTTTAAGCGAAAAGGGCGTGCGCGAAATTACCCTTTTAGGGCAAAACGTAAACTCGTACGCTTGGCAGGGGGTTGCGGGCGCGATTGATTTTCCCGCTTTGCTCAACATGATAGCAGACAGGGCAGAAGAAAAAGGCGCAATAAGATGGATACGCTTTTTATCGAGCCACCCGCGCGATTTTTCGGATAAGCTCATAACCGCAATCGCCTCCCGCCAAATTTTTTGCCGCATGATTCACCTGCCCGTTCAGCATGGCTCAACGCGCATTCTAAAGGCAATGAACCGCGGCTACACGCGGGATGACTACATCGCCCTTGCGGAGAAAATCCGCAGCAGCATACCGGATGCCGCACTTTCTACCGATATGCTTGTAGGCTTTCCAGGCGAAACGGAAGAGGACTTTCTCGAAGTGCTCTCCCTCATGGAGCGCGTTCGCTTTGAGTCGGCATACATGTATCACTTTAACCCGCGCGAGGGCACAAAGGCTTATTCTTTGCCGGAGCAAGTGCCTGAAGAAGTGCGCAAGGAGCGGCTTGCCCGCGTTATCGAGCTTCAAATGCGCATTTCTGCGGAAGAGATGGAAAAGCGCATCGGCAAAAGTGTTGATGTTCTCGTGGAGTCGCCTTCAAGGAATAACCCCGATGAACTATTCGGCCACACGGAGCGGGGCGAGATGGTCGTCTTTGAAGACAGGCTTGGCAAAGGCGCGGCAGGCTCTTTTGCGCGCGCGAGGCTTTTATGCTTGCGGGGCAAGACATTTCGTGCAAAAATAGAAGCCTGCTGATAAAATAGAGGCTTGCTGATAAGGAAAGAAAAATGCCTGTCCGACTGATACTTGTTTTGCTTTTAATTCTTTTTGAGGGCGCGTTTATCGGCTTTAACCTTGAAAACGTCTGCGATGTATGGCTCTTCAATGTGTTTGAAGCCGTGCCCGTCTACATAACCGTGCTCTTCTCGTTTGCGGCGGGCGTGCTGCTTTCCATGCTGTTTTTCGCGTTTGGAAGAAAAAAGAAGCGCGAGCCTGCCCGCGCCGCGCCTCCCGAAGGGAAAAAGCAGCGCTTTCGCGAAAAGCGCAAAGGGAAGGGCACCGCTACAGGCGGAGACGCCTCCCTGCAAAAAGAGACAATCTCCTTTGACTATTCAGCGGGCGCGGGCGCAAGCGCCCCGAACAGCGCCGTTTTGAGCGCGCCTGATAGCCCCGGCGGCAATCAGAACGGCAACCCGCAAGGCGAAAGCTAATGCGGCGCGCCTTTTTTACGCGGAAAGGCGGGATACCTGCTTTTGCCTTTGCCGCAATTTTCTCTTTTTTAGCTGCCTCTCTCTTCGGCGCGGAGCTTTCAGAAAGGGCGGCATCCGCTCTTTCCTCTGTTTTTGAAAAGCCGCAGGGCGCGGAAATGACTGCGGCTCTTGCCTCCGAGCTTAATAGGCTTTCCTCCCCGCAGGAAAGGCGAGAGGTTCTTTCAGCTTTTGCTGATTATGAGGAAAGGTCAGGCGATTTTGAAAGCGCCGCCGCGCATTATGTGCAGGCAGCGGAAGTTGGCGGCGGAATCGCTGCGGAATCCTTTAACCTTTACCTTGATGCTGCCCGCTGCTTTATGTACATGAACGAAGCGGAAAAGGCTGACTCGCTTATCCAAAAAACCCTTCTTAACTGCTTTGACTCCGAAGTGCTCTTCCGTGCGCGCTTTTATTCGGCTTGCACCCGCCTTTCAGGAGGGGATACCAGCGGAGCTCTGGAGCAAATTCGCTCATATCTTTCCATTGACGGCTTCGCGCCCTATTTTCCGCAAATGCTTTTTATCCTGTGGTACGCCGCAGGAGATAGCGAAGCGGGCAACCGCCTGCTTGCAAGCTATCCATCGTCTGCGGAAGCCGCGATTGTCCGCGGGGAGGCATCCGTGCTTCCGCGGGCGTTCTGGTACTTTATGCCTGACGGCAAAAGGCCTGAAGATGCCGCCGCTGAAAACACCGGTTTAGCCGCTTCAAGATCAGCTTCTGAGGCTTCAGGGATTTGGCAGCAGACAGGCTTTTTCAGAAGCCGCGCCAACGCGGAAGCGCAGGCGGAAGAGCTAAGCAAAGCCGGCTTTCGCGTTTTTATCCGCCAAGAAAACCGCTCTAGCGGGGAAGTGTTTTTTTCCGTGTTGATTCCAGAAGACGAATCTGGGACTACAGCCATAAGGCTTAAAGAGAGCGGCTTTGAAAGCTACCTTGTAACCGATTGACAGATGGTTGAGCCCTGTCCCTGGTTGCCGCGCCTGCTACCCTTGGCTTTCCGCTGATTCTTCTTGAATGGCTGTAAGCGTAATTTCAGGCGCGTTCCTTGCCCTAACGCCTGCGGCGGACGCGTTTGTTTCCTGCATGGCAATCCGCCCGTCCGCGTCCTCTCTTAAAAGATAAAACGTGTTTTCGCCTGAGCGGGCTTTTACCTGCATTACAGGATTTTCCCGCATCATATAGATTGTGTATTTGCTTTCTTCTTTGCCGCCATCCGTGCTTTCTGTTGTAAGAACGTTGCCTTCAAACAAATACACTGTGCCGGAAGCGTCAGCCCAGCCTAGATTTGAGCCTTCAAGGGATGCGGCAATGCGCTGGGCGCTGCTTATAGGCGATGAGCTTGCGGTGTTTCTCATTCTGCGGTAAGAGCCGTTCCAGTTGGAATCAACGCCGATTGTAAGCCTTACATCATCCGTGGCGCGAACCTGTATTTCGTCCGCTCCTGTAATTTCTATATCAACAAGCCGCCTTATGCTCGAAATCAAGCTGTTGTGCGCTACAAGATAAACGCCGTACCGCCGCGCGGAAACGCTTTCGCTTGCAAACACTTCATGCGTTTGCCCGTCAGCAAAGATAATTTCGTCAGATTCAAGATCAAAGCCAATCTGCACGTCAGAGGCAGACCCATCGCTTTTGTACCAAATGCCTTTAAGAAAGCTGAACAGCGTCTCATTGCCGCCCTCGCGCAGGCGCTGCATAATCATTGCGCCGGCGCTTTCCGCAGAAACGCGGGTTTCTGCCGAAAGCTCGTACACGCCGCTTGAAGGATTCCAAGCGTATGTCCTGCGGATTTGCTGCGCGCTTTGCGCTCCGTCCTGACCCCGAATGGAGTGATATGAAACAACGGGATAGCTTGCGCCCACTGCCATTCCCAGATTGTACGCTTCGGAGCGCCTTACCTCTTCAACCTGAATTGCGCCGTCCGCAGACAAATTAAGTATCTCTTTCAGCTGAAAGCCGCCCTGTGCCTGCTCGTCTTCTTCAACTAGGAAAATTCCCAGCGACTGAAGGTTTTCCGAATTCATGCCGGAATATACAAGGGCGTTCCCCTGCCGGCCTGTAACGTCAGAAAAATACATAAGCAGCGTCCGCGCCTGCGTAACGCTTGTTTTTACAGGAGCAAGCCTTGTGTAAACTGTTGTTACGGGATTTTGGATTGCACAGACAATGTATATTTCGCTTTCCGTGCCGCGCCTTATCGCGCATACCTGGTCATACGTGCCGTCAAGGTTTATGTCCGTGTTCAAAACCTGAAGCGCCGTTTCGCCTGCCTCAAGCGCAAAGGCAGGGTAAACTCCGCTATCGCCGCTCAATGCCTCGCCGTAGCCGTCGCCCGCGCCGCTTTCCGCTCCCCCTGAACGGGGAATGGAAACTCTCGGGCCTGCCTGTACGCCCGCTGTTTCTGCCGTTTCCGCGGCGCGGCTTTCCCTTGCCTTAAAGAAAATCAGCAAACCGCCCGAAACTGCCGCAGCGCACGTCGCGGCAATAACTATAGCCAGAAAAACTGTTTTCCGCATTGCGCTTTAAGAGGCGAGGATTGCTTATTGCCCCTGCACAGCTATTTCCCCGCTTTCAGGGATTGCTTGGCGCGCGGCTGAACCCTGCACGGCTATTTCGCTGTAAAGCTCCTCGCTAAGCGCGGCAGCCGTTTCCTGTATGTCCATGTCCAACGTTATTTCGTACCACCCGCCGTGGTTCACCATCCGCGCCCCGTCAAGATACGGGCTTGTAAAGGGGTCAATTACGCCCGGATACCGCGAAGTCCACGCGCCTTCCTGCCTCAAATCCGTAAGGAGCAACATTACCTTGTAGCGGCCGTTCCCTGCACGGGTGTCAAGCACATCCCTTATTATGTCCAGCGCCTGCCCGATGTCGGAAAAGCTGCCGTCAGGCCTAATGCTTGCAAGCGCATCCTTCACGCGCTGCCTGTCGGCATCGCCGCTTATAGTCGTTGTAAGAAGGTTTTCGCACGTTCCGCAGAATTGATAAAGCGTTATCCAGTCGCCGTCCACGAGCATTTGCCCTGTAAGCTGCTCTTGCGCCCACTCAATAATGCCGGAGAAGCTGTCGGACTCTCCAATGGAAAGGGACTTGTCCACCAGCACGAAAATGTCTACGGGCACCGAGCGCTCGGCCGCAAAAGCGCTAAAATTAAAAGCGGTGACCGCCAACGAAAAAAACAAAACACAGCAAAGGCTTCTTTTCTTCATCTTAAAGAGAAGTATACAGCATATCCATGCGCATTTCTACCCTTTTTTTGCGGGCAGACAGGGCAAGGAATCGCCCCTTGCCAATCGCAATTCTCACCACTCCTTGCTTTACCCTAGCCGCTAAATCACTGAATCAAAAAAATATTGCGCCGTAGCCCCACCGCTGACCGCTTCTACTTGCTTTGCCCCATACACTGCTGATGGCGGCCCAGCGAGCCGACAGCTTGCAACGCAAGCTGGAAGGCTTGCTGAGCTTGGCTTGCGCCGCCGCTACAGGCTCAAGGCTTGCCTTGAGCCGCTGAAGGTGGGGCAGAGCCCCACCGCTGATATAAACGTCCCCATAAAGAACAAGAACTCCCCCGTGAGCGCCTTTATATCTGGAAATAGCGTCAACAAAATCGCAAGCGGCAACGCAATCG
>CAZDXD010000082.1:0-6109 GCA_964509415.1 uncultured Treponemataceae bacterium | reverse complement strand
CGCAGCGTAGCCCGCTACCAAGCGGGCAAGCATCTAGCGGATCGCGCAGCGTAGCCCGCTACCAAGCGGGCAAGCATCTAGCGGATCGCGCAGCGTAGCTTCTAGCGAATCGCGCATGGAGCGCCTAAACATGGTCGCAGAGGAGACACAACAAGGGCTTTGAGGATTTTGTTCTAATGAGGCTTGCAAAAAATTTGCGAAAGATTATTGACAGTATCACTCAAGAAAGTCCCTTGAATGCCTGTAACCACAGAGCCTGTCAGTTCCAGAGAAGGGTCGGGTTTGTCGATGACCTGTTCTTAAACACCGTGAAATGAAGGTGCGGTCCCGTACTCTGCCCCGTGCTGCCGACAAGTCCTATGCGCGTGTTGGTTGTAACATACTGCCCGTTTGAGGTCAGAATCTGACTCATGTGCGCGTACATTGTCTGATAGCCTGAATGATGGCTGATTGTAACGTAATTGCCGTAAGTATCGCTGTATCCCGCGGCGATAACAGTTCCGTCCATCGCGGCATAAATCGGAGTGCCTGTCGGACATGCCATGTCAATTCCGTTATGGAAAGTCCTTTTGCCCGAAAAAGGATTGTCGCGCCAGCCGTATCGCGAAGAAATCCAGTACCCGGCACGCAGAGGCTTTTTGAAAAGATCGCCATTTATTTCTTGAAGCGTTACCCAGTCAAGCCTGGCATCGGGGAGAAAAATCTGTAGCCCGGCTTCAAGACGGTTATCAGCAATGTTGTTTACGATTGCAATTTTCTCAAGCGAAATGCGGTACTGGTCTGCGATTGATTCAGGAGTGTCTCCTTCGCGCGTTGTATAAAGAATGCCGTCAATGGTGGGGATTTTCAGGATTTGCCCAATTTGAAGGCTACGCGTGTTGCGCATCTTGTTAAGGCTTATTATTGCGTCCTGGCTTACGCCAAAGCGGACGGCTATTTCCCCGACCATGTCGCCGGACTGCACGGTGTACAATTCATAATAAAGCTCAGGGATAATTTCAGGCTTTTCCAAAAGCTCGTCGAGCTGTCCGCTTAAAATTGCCGTATCCACGCCACCCATGCCGCTGTACTCGCTGGCTTCCGAGGTTTCCGCAGGAAAAGCGGCTTCAGCTTTTGCAACGGCCGCCGTCTCCGCACCGGAAACAGCGGCGCTTTTAGCGCGGCCAGGCACGCACAATAACAGCAAAAAAAACACGGCGGCGCACAAAATGCCCCAGCAGGATAAAAGAGAAAAACGACTCGGCATCATAATTCACCCGCAATTATATAGCAATGGTGGCTCTTCATTCTACCATTTTCGGCAGCATTTGCGCTAAAATTAGCCCCTTTTGCGGATTTACCGCGCCCGCTTTTCTCGCAGTGTCTTTTTTACGAGTTTTTCGTGCATTATAACCATAAAAGCCAAAATCACGAGAAGATAAAATGGATAAAGGAAAAGCCCAATCCTGTTTGCCAGAAACCCGAAAATCGGCGGCATAATGCAAGTGCCGATATACGCCGAAGCCATTTGCACGCCTATCATCGCCTGCGAATTGTCCGCGCCGAAATGCGCCGGCGTAGAATGAATCACGGAGGGGTAAATCGGCGCGCAGCCAAGCCCGATTAAAATAAGGCCGACAATAGAAGATACTTGCCCGAACGGAAGGAAGATTGCAACAATCCCAAGCAGCACTACAAACTGGCCGAGCCTTATCATTGCAGTGTCGTTTAGCTTTATTGTTAAAAAGCCGCTAACCGCCCTGCCCGCTGTAATGCCTATATAAAACATCGAGGCAAACCATGCGGCGGTTTCAGCGCTTGTCCCGTGGTGGAGGACGAGATAGCTGCTTGCCCAGAGCCCTGTAGTTTGTTCAAGCGCGCAATAGCAGAAAAACGCTGTCATTATTTCTTTAGCCCCTGGAATGCGGACGGTTTCGCGCAAGGAGAGGACTTTCCGTTCGGGCGCGCTCTTTTCACTGCCTGCTCCGCTTTCTGCGCCTGCCTCTGGCGCGAATACATTTTGCTGCTTTTTCCACAAAGGAAGGCTAAAAAAAAGCAAAGCCGTAAGGCAGAATTGTATAACGGAAATATAGCGGTAGCCCGAATTCCACCCGTACCCGCCGCTTAGCGCAAAGCCCATAATGTATGGTCCTGATGATGCGCCAATGCCCCACATGCAGTGAAGCCAGCTCATGTGGCGGCTTGCGTAATGCAGGGCGACATAATTGTTAAGAGACGCATCAACGCAGCCGGCGCCGAGCCCGTAGGGAATTGCCCAGAGGCAGAGCATCCAGAAGGAATTGCTGATGGAAAAGCCGAAAAGAGCAACGGCGGTAATCAGCACGCTGAATGCCGTAACCTTCCCCGTGCCTAAACGCGAGGTGAGCCTGTCGCATTGAAGGCTTGAAATAATCGTGCCTGCGGCGATAATCATCGAGATAATCCCCGCGTATGAAACGGGAACGCCAAACTGCGGGAACATCTGCGGCCAGGCAGCACCGAGAAGAGAATCCGGCAGACCTAAGCTGATAAAGGCAAGATAGATAACCGCCAGAAGAAGGTGAAACATTGAAGCAACCTCTCAAAAAAACGAAGAGTAAAACTAGGAGAGGTATTCCTATAAAGTGGGACGTTTGTCAAGGAGGGGGTTTAGTTTACAGTTTCTTAGAGCTGGGTTAGGGCTAAGAGGCTAGATGCATGGGGTTGAGCGCGGCGAGCGACTGCAAGCTGCGACTTCATTTATGAAAGACAAAAAGGTACTCGTGAGCGATAAGCAGAAAGTTGTATTTTACGCTGTTTGTTTTCCAGTATCCCGTTGCCTTGTAGTTGTGTTGCGCCTTGATTACAAGCTCCTTCAGCTTAAAGCCCGCATCAAGAAAAACTTGCATGACGCTGAAGGACAGGGGGAGCATGTGCCCTTTTTTAGAACGCGGAAGCACTCAGAGACTACCTGCTTCATGGCTTCAAGAAAATTGCCAATGCCCATGAGCGAGAGGTCGCCTTCTATGTCTTCGCTGTATATGGATAATATCAGCGCAAGGCGGGTGCGTGCAGATTAAGTCGATTGTCTCCGCTTTTATAAAATTGAGGCAACGCGCGGAATATACGGAGACCAGTTGCCACGCCATTTAGCATCGTGCGTCGCCCATTTTCCGCGTTTGGGAAACGACCAGAGCGTAGTTGTCTCAAGGTCAAAGTCCTCAGGTTCCCACTGCGTTATCCGCTTGGCGGGCATTACCAAAATACTTCCTCAAGCGCGCCGTTTTCAAGGTCGCTAATATTATAGAGGTGTTCCATAACGTCAAAGGTTTCTTCAAGGTTATGCCGTGCCGATTTCCACCCTCTACCGTCTGTAATCCATGCAAATTCAAAGCCATCAATGAGCTTTGCTTCCTGCGCTATTTGCTTGTAGCTTCTGGCGGTTTCGTTTAGTTTACTGCCGACCGATGCATAAAAGTTGGTTTCTATTCCCCAAACAGCTTTTGCGATCTTTACGGCAAAATCAAAGCGCTTTTCAGACTTGCCGCTGTTTGAAATTGCAGACATATCCAAGTGCCATTGCGATTCGATATTCGATGTTTTCACTTCCTTAGAATAATCCGTGTTCCGCTTAAAACCCGCTTTATGCAAAAACCTTTCGACTAGGTTTTCCCTCAAGTGCCCGCCGCGGTTCTTTCTCCCATTTGAATCAAGCCCTGTTTCCACGCCGGTAGTGTAATCCACAAGATTGCTGACAATATGTTTTTCATCAAGTCGAATAATCCGGTTTTGCGCATAAATGCTTTGCAGTCATCGGGGGAAGCATTCATTTCCGCAAAGTCATACAGTCGCTCCATGCCGCCATCATAAACGCGAATTTCGCTGCTCCGCACTGCAAGCAAAAGAGGTATGCACTTGAGCACGGAAGGATAACGTTTTACAATACTGTCAAAATCCTTTTCAATCGCTTTTGAGCCGACAAGAGAGTTCAATATATTGAGTTCTACCTTTACTGCCTCCGCATTGCCATAAACTTTTTGAAAGTCAGTAAAATACTCATAGTCTGCTATGGCTATCTTGAAAGTCTTGAGCCATTTGTCAAAATCCCCCTTCACAACAGTATGTCTCCAGATTGCAGCCTAATAATTGGAAATCAGCAATTCCTTAATCTTTCCGCGCGACTCGCCACGGCAATTTATCATTCTAGAAGCTTCAACGCGCCTGATGTTGTATCCGGCATAGAGGTTATCAAAGAAATCATCGTCGGGGTTTTCGTTCTTGGGATCAGAATTGCTAACGACAACCTTTGCGCCCGTTTCGTTCATTTTGCCGACAAAGCGCGCAAGAGCAATCTGTTCCTCATCTCTAAAAGCGTTTTCGGAATATGCAGTAAAAGAGGCGGTATTGTTGAGCGGTCTGTATGGCGGGTCAAAGTAGACAAAGGTGTCTCCATCGATAAACTGCGCGGACTTTCTGTAATCAGCACAAGCAATTTCAACCCCGCTTAACAGCCGCGAAAGCCTTAAAATGTTTTCCGTGTCACATATCAGGGGTTTTTTGTAAGCGCCGACAGGAACGTTGAAATCTCCCTTTCGATTAACCCTGTACAGCCCGTTAAAGCACGTGCGATTAAGAAAAATCAAAAGCGCAGTCTGCTCTGTTTGGTTTTTCTTGGCACAGCCTGCGCTTTTTAGCTGATTAAAGCGCCTCCGCCTTTCAAAATAAAAAGCCTTTCTTGCCTCGCTATCGAGCTGCCAAAACTCTTTTTGCAGAACGGCAAGGACTTCGATAAGCATAACCGCGTCATCCCTGACTGTGCGGTACGCGCTGATGAGCTCGGCATTCGCATCGCTGATGTAGACTTCGTTGAGACTGTATTGCCCAAGTATATCGATTAAAACAGCGCCGCCACCAACAAAGGGTTCCGCGTACTTGCGTATAGGAAAACGTCCGAATGGATAGAGCTTTCTTATCTCTGAAAGAAGCTGTCCCTTTCCGCCCGCCCATTTAAGGAAGGGCTTAGCCCTGTTTTGCGGGAATGGCACACGCAACGCGGGGGTTGTTGTTGCGAGTTCTAATCCGGTAAGCATTTGCTGCAAGGCAAGTCTCCTTAAATTCCCATAAGCTGGGAACTGCATTTTAACACTGCCAGAGCCTTATGCGCTACCCCTGTTTGCTCATCCCCCAGAGTTTATCGACTACAAGGCTGACCAAACGGTCAGCCATACCACCAACTATTAACTAACCTAGAACACATACTTCACGCCAAGCTGCACAAAGCTGTTGTCGTGCCAGTCGGCAAACTCGCCGGTGTCATCGCCCGTGATGTACATTCCCAAAAGCGTAAAGTTTAGCTCAGGGGTAAAGCTAAAGGAAATTTCAGGCATTATGATATAGTCGTGCCGCTCAATGCCGATGACGCCCTTGACCGCTATGGAAAGCCTGTCGCGCAAGAAGGTGTCGGAGATTTGCACGGCAATCTTGTTGTTGGAGTACTTCCCCGTAGAGTTGTATTCCGTGTCGAGGGAACTTGCAATGCCGTCGCTGTTTATAATCCAGTAGCCGTAGTTTTGCACGTTAAGGCTCAGGTTATGGAGAGGAATGGCAACGTCAAAGCCCGCCACCCAGTTTAGGGAATTGTTGCGCACGCCGGGGTTTGTGCCCGCAAAGTCGTCTGTGAGGTAGTAGGCGAACTCGCCTCGCAGGTTAAAGGGGCCTATTGCGGCGGCGGCCTCGATGCCGAAAGACTGCAAGCGATCATACTGTATAGTGGGGGAGGTTAAGTTGCTCATGTCTATTGAAGGCTGCTTGTAGTGGCCAAAGTAGTAGGAAACGCCTAAGTCAACAGGCCCGAATGTGCCCGTAAGCCTTGCCCCCAGCTGCCCGTAGTCAAAGCTGTTGGTGTCGGGGATGTAACTGTCTACAATCGAGTCGATAAGGCCTGTACTGCTGATAAGCCCAGCGAGGGCAGGTCCAACAGAGGTTATGTTGCTGATGGTGGACAAAACCTCATCCGTAAGGTAAGTATAAAGCCCTGGTGTCCACGGGCCGCTTGTAGCGTAGCGGTCGGCTGTCATCATTGGCGTGTAAATCGCTTCCGCGCGGAGGTTAAAGCGGCTGGCACCGCTCCAAGAAAGGCGCACCATAGGCT
>CAZDXD010000081.1:0-6253 GCA_964509415.1 uncultured Treponemataceae bacterium | reverse complement strand
GGCTCGAATCGCCTTGCGCGGTTTCCGTTATGAGGAAATGGGCGCCCTCCTTGGCGGCTCTTTTTTTTGCTTTTCTTGTATGATTGCCTTGCTGACCGGGTTCTCGGTTTTTTGCCGTTGCCGGTCTTTCACCCACCACAATAGTGGGGCTTTTCTGTTTTCTTGACGCTTTCAAGAATTTTATGCAAGATATCAATGCAAAGGGGCATTCCTCCATGCGGCTTGCCATCATCAGAATGAGCGGCGGTGGTCTGAAAGGATGCTCCTTTGTTGCCCCAGCCTCTTAGCTCTAAATTCCTAAACAAGGAGATGAGCCATGCCAACTAAAAAAAAAGAAGACCCAGACTATTTGCTGTTGGACGCAGCACAAAGCGGCGACCTTAAAGCCATTCGCGAGGCGCTTGATGCCGGCGCGGATATAGACATGGATTTTTTTGACAGAACGCCTTTGATGTATGCGACAGAATGGGGAAAAAGAGAAGCCGCAAAGCTCCTTATTAGCGAGGGCGCATCTTTAAGCCTAAAGGACGGCAGCTGCAATGCCGCGTTGATAAAAGCCGTGTATGAGGGAAACCTCCCCGCCTTGCGCGATGCTATTTCTAGCAGCGGCTGTGATGTAAACGAGCCGAACAATAGCGGCTGGACAGCCTTAATGATTGCGGCAGGTCTTAATTATGCAGAGATTGCCTATGAACTCATCAAGTCGGGAGCGGACGTGGACGCGAAAGACGAGGGGTACTGGACTGCGCTAATGTTTGCGGCAAGGGCTGGGAGCTCAGGAGTCGCCAAGATGCTGATTGAGGCGGGGGCAGATGTGAATGCATACGATATTGCATACGAACCCATATTGTCTATTGCGGCAGAAAGCGATAGCACGGAGATTATAAAGCTCCTTATTGAAGCAGGCGCTGATGTAAACAAGCAAGATATTGAGGACACAACCGCCTTGACGATTGCCGCGGCGCGCGGAAACACGGAAGCGGCAAAGGCGCTTATTGCCGCAGGCGCAAGTCTGGAAACGCCAGATTATTACGACAGAACCGCTTTAATGCGCGCCGCGGAATACGGAGAAACAGAGACTGTCAAGGCGCTTGTTGAGGCGGGCGCGGAAATAGATGCGAACGATAGCGAATACACAGCTTTAATGCTTGCAGCCGAGTCGGGATATGCCAAGACTGTCAAGGCGCTTGTTGAGGCAGGAGCTGATTTGGAAGTGCGCGACAGCGATGGACGCGCCGCGCTAATGCTCGCGGCAGGCGAAGGGCACACTGGTATCGTCAAGGCATTGATTAAAGCGGGCGCTTGCCTAGAGACGCGAAACATATACGGTATGACTCCCCTAATGTATGCGGCATACAAGGGGCGCGCCAAAGTTGTTGCGGCTCTTATTGCAACCGGCGCTAATCTTGACGCGCGAAGTGAAAAAGGCCTTACCGCGCTAATGTTCTGCACGTCAAAAAAGGCTGCGAATGCGCTTGTTGAGGCGGGCGCTGACACAAGCATCCGAGCAGGCTTTGCCGATGACGTGTTGCCGTTTGCTGTACACAATGGGCTTTCGGATACTGTCAGCATGCTTATCCAAATTGGAGCTGATGTAAACGCGCACGATGAGTACGGCAGAAGCGCGCTAATGTACGCCGCTGGAAGCGGAAATATAGCACAAATCGATGAGCTTAGCCTTGCGGGAGCTGATGTAAACGCGCGGGATGATGACGGCGAGACAGCCTTAATGCGCGCGGCGCGGAACGGAAAGGAAGCCGCCATTAAAAAGCTCCTTAAACTGAACGCCGATATAAACGCATCTGACAACAAGGGAGCTACCGCCTTAATGCGCGCCGCAGAGGGAGGATATAGCAGCGCTGTTAAGGCACTTGTCGAGGCAGGGGCAGATGTAAATAGTCAAAATGACAAAGACATGACCGCTTTAATGTATGCCGCGCAGTCGCCGCAGTCATGCATAGCCAAAACCCTCATAAGTGCGGGCGCGGATATTGAAGCACAAGATTATTACTGCATGACCGCCTTGATGCACGCTGCTCGGCAAGGCAAAGCGGAGACAGTAAAAGTGCTCATTGCCGCGGGAGCCGATATAGAAGCGCAGGATATAGACGAAGAGACAGCCTTAATGCACGCGGCAGAGGAAGGGCGCACGGAAGCTGTCGAAGCGCTTATTGCGGCAGGTGCTGATGTGAACGCGCAATGCATAAACGAATGGACAGCCTTAATGCATGCTACAATCAAAGGACATACAGAGACTGCCAAGGCGTTGATTGCCGCCGGTGCTGACATAAACGCACAAGAGGCTTACAATGGCATGACTTCCCTAATGCTCGCCGCGAAAAAAGGGCGCGCGGAGACTGCTAGAGCGCTAATTGCCGCCGGAGCCGACATAAACGCGCGAGACGATGACGGAATGACCGCCTTAATGCTTGCGGCTAAAGAAGGGCACGTGCAGGTGGTTTGCAACCTTATTGAGGCAGGCGCTAATCCAAACGCCGCTGACAACGAGGGAAAGACGGCTTTAATGCACGCCAAATATGAATATTCCATCAAAGACCTTATTGCAGGCCCTGCGAGCCGACGGGATTGCGCAGCGCAAGCTTCTAGCGGCGTTAGCGACGAAGGCTTGCAGAGCTTGGGAGCGGAATTAAACGCGCGGGATAAAAAGGGCAGAACGGCGCTAATGCACGCGGCGATGCTCGGCAGGAAGGAAGCCGTTGCTGAGCTTATTGAAGCCGGCTCTTGCCTTGAGGCGCAAGATGCTTTTGGCAATACGGCATTGCATTTTGCGGCAATGGAAGGAAAGACAGGCGCAATAAAAAGGCTGCTTGCAGCAGGCGCCGATGCGGGCGCGCGCAACAAAGAAGGCTTTACGCCCTTGCGCCTTGCCGAAGTGAACCGGCACAAGAAAGCCGTTAAGGTGTTGAAGAGCGCCGATGAGCCAACCTCTTGACAGCGCGGGGCATTCCATTGTATTATGCCACGTGTTGGCAAGCCTTTCTGTGCGGATTGTTTGTTTGGCAGACACTCTACACAGCGGGGCTATGGAGTCCGCCTTGTTCGTAAGTGCGGGAAAGCCCGCATTTGCGGATTCTGCCCGGCTCACATCGAAAAGCGTTCTTTCGAGGGCGCTTTTTTTTATGCGAGACGCTCTTTGTGCCGCACACGGGGCACGGTGTGGGGGCAACGCCTTGATTGTCCCTTCTTCTTTAGCGGGCTTTTATATTGCCCCTACATCTACCCAAAATTCGTCATAAATATTTAGGTTTTTGTTGACAATATAAGCCTTGCATATTAGACTGTTCTTGTTGGCTGGTAGCCTTCCCGCGCGGATTGTTTGATTGTCAGACGCTCTGCGTGGTAGGGATATGGAGTCCGCCTCGCCCCTAAATGCGGGCGAGTCCATGGTTGCGGATTCTGCCCGACCAGCCGAGGAAAGCGTCCTTTCAAGGGCGCTTTTTTTTATGCGAGACGCTCTTTATGCCGCAACGCAGGTTTACTTGCAGAGCTTAGGACTGATGGGGGAATAAATCACTTTACAGGGAGGAAGAGCTTATGAACAGGGAAGATGAAATCACGGAAGGCAGTGTAATCGTTTTAATCGAGAGAGCGGCATAAACGCCTGTGTCGTTGATTCGCGCAACAAGCTCCTCAAGCGTTTCGCACTCATCCCATGTAACGGTCAACCTCTCATCGTCAATGTCAGAAGCAAGCGTTATTCCTGTGGAATTGATTGTGCATTCCGCGATTGTGCCTGTCCCAGTGTAAAGAAGGGAAATTGAATCCTTGCCAATCTCGCTTATCTCTTCCTCGCTTCCCTTGTAGTCCACAAGCACCGTGTATGCGCCGTTTTCCTTTTTTAGCCAGCGCTTTATTTGGTTTGTGTGTGAGCCATAGTCAGCACTTGTAGCCTTTAAGACAACCTCGTCGTTATTCTTAAACTCTGTTGTAGCCTGTGTGCCAGCGTTTACTCTCATGCAGTAAACCTTCTCCGGCACATACGAGTCAGAGCCCGAAAAGGCGTGGACAACGCCGTCAAGCAGCGTCCCGCTTAACAAGAGGTTCTTTGCCTCCGCCTTGTCCGTAACTTCCAAAAGGACGCGCGGCTCGCCTCCCATTGACGTGCCCAAAATGCACAAGTTCCCGGCAGATACGCCTGACCCTGTGCCTACAGTGTTCCTTCTTGAATAAACGCCGGGTATGTAGTGCGACGATGTAGCGCCCGCGCTTTCAAACTTTGCAGCTGATACTCCCATCTTTACCCCTCCTATTTAGCCTTTTTATGTAGGATAGACTCGACAATTTCTTCCCATTCGGAAATTGTCATCACCTTTTGCGCGTATTGTCGCCGTAAAATAGCTACAATCCCGCTTCTCTGTTCCTCAAGCTGTAAAAACCGCTCAAGACCAATCTTTCTGTCCGCGCTGTCAGACATGATTCCTCCCCCTTATAATGAGTTCTTTTTTTATATGTGCCTTTTCCGTGTCTAGCACAATCTGTTCAACGCAATAGTTAGCGTCAAAGCCGATATGCGCCCCCGCTAAAAGCACGTCAAAGTCGTAATTGAAGTTGTTGCTTCTGCGCCCTGTAACCATTCCATCAAAAATGGCAATGTCAAAAAAAGGATAAAGGTCAGCCAATATGTGCCTTAAATTCCCCGTTACAAATAGGCGCAGTTGCTCGTAAATCTCATTTTTTAGCTGTATATTCTCCGCCCAAATCTCTATGCTCATCGTGTCCTTGCGCCGCTCTCTTATAGATAGCCCCGCAATGCTTCCTTGCCTTTCTATCGCCTCATTTATAGCTGCAAGTGTTGCGTCATCTACAACGGTGCATAGTCCCGGCAAATCCCCGCTTGTTATCTCTTTAACATCGTCCGCCGTAAGCTCGACAAACTGCGCGTGAGGCGCTAACCCGTCAAGCTCTGTAGGCTTTGAATCTTCCTGTGTTGTTACAACCACGGAAGGGAAAGAGTCAGAGGCACTTAGCCCGTCGTAAAGATAGAGCTTTGCAAACGGGTGTTCTGTCGTAACATTGACGCGGAAATTCTTATATTTGCTTTCAAGGTTTAGGGCAGAAAAATAATCATGGATAATGGCGCAAATCGCCTGTTCCAAAATAAGCCCTCTATTTAGATAGCAAAGCATAACGCCACCTCAAACTCCTAAGTCGCTTCTCAAGCCTTCTTCAATCACGGCTTCAACGCTAGAGCGCGTTGCCCTTTCAACCGCCCGCACAACGTCATTTGCCGGGACTTCCTTTCTAATCCAGCTTCCAGCGGGGGAGTCGACAGAAATAACGCGGAAAGTGGTAAAGGTCGTGTGCCTTTTATTATTCATAACTACAAGCCCGCCTATGTTCCCGTCAGCCTTCAATCTATCGCCCCAGCTATACTCCGCTCTTTCTATGCCTTCCCCTCTAGCGTTCTTTTCTATGTGCGTTTCTCCTGTAGTAAAACTGCGCCGCATTTTGCGCACAACGCCTAAAAGGTTTTCAGGAATTGTGTTTGCCATAGCCCCGTGCGCCCTTGCCCCGCCTTTAGAGTTTGGCGTGTGCCAGCCAAAGGGGATAATAAGGTAGGGTCTTCCCCGCTTGCTTACCCTGCTTTTCCTTCCATAGGGGTAAGTCTTTTTCATGTCGTATTCGGGGCTTCCTTGCTGTATGCGCCGCATAAAGGGAGAGTTCGTGCCTATTTCAGCGTCAAGGTCGCCTGCTCGCTGTATATTGATTGATGAGGCAAGCCGCGAGTTAGCCCTTTTTATGTCTTCCGCTCCTTCGACGCTTTTCCCTAAAGCCCAGCCTCTCCAAGTGTCCTGTATGATTTTAGCGGCTACAGATACCGCGCGGCTTGTTCCCGGCGCTATTTGGCTTGCGTTCTTGCCAGCGAAAAATGCAAATTGCTCCCTTATTTCGTTTAAGAGATTGTCGCTTAGCGTTACGTCAACCCGTATCACTTTCTAGCCCCTTTCTGCGCTGTAGGCGCTTTTTCGCATTGTATCTTCCACTTTCTAGGCGCGACTTTGATGTATTTTCTGCCCTTCCATTCACGGATTGTGCCGATAGGGTATTTTTCTACAATTCCCTTTTCTTCCATTTCCTTTATCCCTTTATGCGCTTTTCTTTGAAACCCCGAAAACCTTTTTAAGAACGGCTGCTACCGCCTTTTTCACTTCCAAAAAGCGCCGCATTAAATCGTCTTTCGTTTCAACGCCGCCTAAGAAAATATCCTGTAAGCCTTCAGCACTTTGCCTCA
>CAZDXD010000080.1:0-6322 GCA_964509415.1 uncultured Treponemataceae bacterium | reverse complement strand
CCGCCGCCTTGTCCGCAGGAATGCTCTCGCCCGTGATTGCCGACTCGTCAATCGACGCGTTTCCTTCTATTATAATGCCGTCCGCGGGGATTGCCTCGCCCGCCCGCACAACAAGAATGTCGCCCGCCGCAACCTCCTCTGCGGGGATAACGGCCTCAACATCGCCGCGCAAGACGGTCGCGGTCTTTGGCGCGAGGTCAAGGAGGCGGCTTATCGCGTCTGTCGTCCTTCCTTTGGCGCGAGCCTCAAAGAGCTTGCCAAGAGATATTAGCGTGAGGATTACCGCCGCTCCCTCAAAGTAGAGGTCGTGAGCGAAATGCATGGCCCCCGCAATGTCGCCCGCGCCTAGCGAAAAGCCTATCTTGTAGAGCGCGTAAACCCCGTATGCAAGCGACGCGCCAGAGCCTAGCGCTATGAGCGAGTCCATGTTGGGCGAGCCGTGCAAGAGCGAGCTGAAGCCCCTTTTGTAGTAGCTTGAGTTGATTATCGCTACAGGGAGAGCGAGCAAGAATTGCGTGAGGGCGAGCGCAAGTGAGTTTTCTTCTCCAATTAAAAATGAAGGAAGAGGGAAACCCGCCATGTGCCCCATAGAAATGTAAAAAAGCGGAATCGTGAAGGCGAATGAGGCAATGACGCGCCGCTTCATGCTTTTGTATTCCTGCGCGGACGCGGTTGCGGGAGCGGCTATCTCTGCCTTCGCGCCCGCGCCGCCTTTTTTGCGCGGTTCGACCAGCTCTGCGCCGTACCCTGCGCGCGTTACCGCTTCTATGATTGCGGCGCTGTCTATTGAGGCCGCGTCGTAGTCTACGGTCATGCTGTTTTTAAGAAGATTTACCGACACCGACTTTACGCCCGCAAGCGCGGAGACGCTCTTTTCTACGCGCGATGAACACGCGGCGCAAGTCATTCCTGTAACGTTGTATCGCTCCTGCATGCAAGCCTCCTCCAAAGAGCAAAACACCGACACCCCCTATGGGTATCTTCCTTTAATAATAAGCATTGATGGGGAAAAAGTAAAGGGGATTTTAGTGACTCAGTCTCTAAGCAAACGATCCTCTGCTCTAGCAATCGCCTCGTGCAAGCAGAAATCTCCTTGCCCCGCTTGCAAACCGTCTACTGTCGACAGTCTACCCAAGCTCAGCCGCCATCGCTAACGCTTGTCGGCTCGCAGTGTCTACTGAATCGACGGCTGACGTTTTGCAAATCGCCCATACAGGCGCGCGGTATAGGCTATACTTCATCGCGGTATAGCTTATACTGCGCCTCGGTATAGGCTATACCGAGGGCGTAAATCGCCTGCTGATGTTTTGTAAATCAGCTAACAGCTCACAGCCTATGATGTGAGTGTCAAAAGCCCGCCTGAAGAACACGGCAGACTGACAAAAAAGGCGTGTCGAGGCGGGAGCCGCCACTTTCCGCACGTCAAACGGCAGGAGAGTCCCAAGTTTTAGGGCTTTTTGCCCCTGTTTAGCGGGGCAATGCCGCCCTTTGGCGGCTTGCAGCCCCTCAAATCCCCGCAAGGAGCGGGTTTTGGGCATAGCGCCCCCCGCCTTGAAAGATTTGCGCAGGCAGGGTATTCTTGTGCAAACGTTGGCTTTTGCAAGAGAATTGCAGGAGGAAATATGGCGCGTTGGCTTGACAATGCTGTTTTTTACGAGGTTTATCCGCAGTCGTTTCAGGATTCGAACGCCGATGGAATCGGCGACATTCCCGGAATAATTTCGCGGCTCGACTATATCAGGGAGCTTGGCTGCGACGCGGTGTGGCTTAATCCCTGCTTTCTTTCTCCCTTTATGGACGCGGGCTACGATGTCGCGGATTACTGCACGGTCGCGCCCCGCTACGGGACAAACGAGGACCTCAAGCGCCTTTTTGCGGAGGCGCACGCTCGCGGCATGCACGTGCTTCTTGACCTTGTGCCGGGGCACACGTCGGTTGAACATCCATGGTTCAAGGAGTCGATGAAGGCTGAAAAGAACGAGTTTACATCGCGCTATATCTGGACGGACAGTGTCTGGAAGCCCGTCAGCGGAATGAACACGTTAAGGGGAATTTCAGAGAGGAACGGCTCTTGCATTCTAAACTTTTTCTCATGCCAGCCCGCGCTCAATTACGGCTTTATAAATCCGACTGAAAGCTGGCAGGACGCGCCTGACTCGCCGGCAGCTGCGGCAACGCTTGAAGCAATGAAAAACGTAATGCGCTTTTGGCTTGCGCTAGGCTGCGACGGCTTCCGCGTTGACATGGCGGGCTCGCTTGTAAAAAACGACACTGACGGCAAGGGAACAATCGCTCTCTGGAAAAAGGTACGCGCCTTCCTTGACGAGGAGTTCCCAGACGCGGTTATGGTTTCTGAGTGGGGCGAGCCCGAAAAATCCCTTGAAGGCGGCTTTCACATGGACTTTCTCCTTCACTTTGGGCCTTCGCATTACAACGACCTTTTCCGCTGCGAGCATCCCTTCTTTGCCGCCGAGGGAAAGGGGGACGCTTCGGCTTTCGCGGCAAAGTACATTGAAAGCCGCGAAAAGGCAAAAAACGGGCTTATTTGCATTCCTTCAGGCAACCACGACATGCCGCGCCTTTCGCGGCATCTTTCCCCACAAGGAATAAAGGCTGCTTTTGCCTTTCTGCTTTCAATGCCGGGAGCGCCTTTTATCTATTACGGCGATGAAATAGGAATGCGGTATGTAGAAAACCTTGCATCTGTTGAAGGCGGTTATGAGCGCACGGGAGCAAGAACGCCTATGCAGTGGGATTCAAGCGCTAATGCGGGCTTTAGCGCAGCCGCGCCTGAAAAGCTCTATATAAGGCAAGACGAAAGCGCAGACCGCCCGACTGTCGCGGCGCAGATGAGTGATCCTTCCTCCCTTTACAGCGAAGTGAAAAGGCTTATCGCCTTTAGAAGAGCGCATTCGGCTCTTTCAAACCGCGCGGGAATGAAGTTTGTCTACGCGAAGGAAAACGTCTATCCTTTGGCGTATTTAAGAGAGAGCGCCGATGAGCGCATTTTAGTCGCAATTAACCCCGCCGCGCGGCCTGTAGAGTTTAAGGCAGATGTTGTGCCGCAGAGCGCCTCTCCCCTTCTCTATTCGATAGGAGAAGGCGGGGAAGCCGCGGGCGGAAAGGTTAAAATGTTGCCCGAATCGGCTGCCTTTTTTGCCCTGTAAAGCCCCTTTAAGCGCAATGGAAAGCTATAAACCCAAATGCAGGCTCTGCCCGCAATGCGACGGGCGCGGGTGCATCGGAGAAATGCCCGGAATGGGGGGCGTTTTTGAAAGCGTCAATTTCCGCCTCAATGTTGAAGCGTGGGAGAAAGCTGCGCTTGCTATCGGTATCGGCTGCTGGGAAGGCTTGGAGGATGCTGGCGAGGCGCTCCCCGAATTGCGCCTTGCGCCGATGACAGGCGCAGTCGAAAACGTGGGCTATAAATCGGAGAGGGATTTTTACTTTGACTTGATTTCAGCCTGCGTGGGCGCGGGGCTTAAAGTTTCTGTTGGGGACGGCGCGCCCGATGAAAAGTTCCTGTTCGGCTTGCAGGCGCTTAAAGAGAACAACACAAAGGGCGCGGTTTTTATAAAGCCGTACCCTGACGAAAAAATATTTGAGCGCATTGAAGCTGCAATTCCCTGCGCGGAGATTATCGGCGTTGACATTGACTCATACGCCATCATTACAATGCGCAATTTGGCAAGGCTTGAGAAAAAAAGCCCGCGCTCCTTGCGCAAAATAAAGGAGCGGGTGAACGGGGCGGGGCTTCCGTTTGCGATAAAGGGCATTTTCCTGCCCGAAGATATTGCGCTCGCCGAAGAGGTGCGCCCCGATATAATCGTAGTGTCGAACCACGGCGGAAGGGTCGAGACAAGGGAAGGCTCTACCGCAGAGTTTCTCGCGGAATATGGGGCGGCGCTTGCTTCTTGCTGCGAAAGCCTTTGGGTTGACGGCGGCTTGCGCGAGCGCGAGCATCTTATAGCCGCAAGGGTTCTTGGCGCGGATGCTGTCATGATAGGCCGTCCCTTTGCCGCGGCTCTCCTTGCAGGTGGCGCGGAATGCGTAAGGGAAGCGGCGGAGCAGATAACACGCAAAGTCCTGACTGCCGCCGCGGGAAGATAAGCCCCGTAGTGTCAATATAAATGGCAGAAAAAACGCAGGCAGAGAAAAAAGAAGCGGCGCTGCTTTCGGCGCGGCAAATCCGCGAAGTGATGGGAGTCCTTGCAAAAGCCTGTCCTGAGCCAAAAACGGAATTGCACAGCGCAAATGCTTACACGCTTCTTGTAGCGGTTATGCTTTCCGCGCAGATGACTGACGCGGGCGTGAACAAGGCTACAGAGAAGCTTTTTGCCGTTGCGGACACCCCTGAAAAAATGCTTGCGCTCGGAGAGGAAAGCCTTAAAACGTACATAAGCTCCGTCAACCTTTATCCCACAAAGGCAAGGCGGATTATTGAAACATCGCGCTTGCTTATAGAAAGGTTTGGAGGCGAAGTGCCTTCGCGCCGCGAAGACCTTGAAAGCCTTCCCGGCGTGGGGCGCAAAACCGCAAACGTAATTCTTAATTCCGCATTCGGGCAGGCTGTTATGCCTGTGGACACGCACGTTTTGCGCGTTTCAAACAGAATGGGCTTAAGCGAAAGCAAAACGCCCGTGGGCGTGGAAGAAGACTTAATGCAGAAAATCCCCAAAGAGTTCCTAAAAGACGCGCACCATCTGCTCCTTTTGCACGGGCGCTATGTATGCAAGGCAAGAAACCCGCAGTGTGATGCGTGCTGCGTTTCTTTTGTGTGCGCGAGGAATATGTAGAGAAGCCTCCTTGACACTGCAGACCGCCCCAGCATTTCAGCTTTAAGCTCTCACGCAAGCTTCCGCACCCAGCGCTCCTTTTTTAGCTGCCAAGAGGCTATTATTACCTTTACAAAGTCGGTGATTTTTACGATTGCGTACATCTCGACGGGGCCCAAGTCTGTCAAGCCCACAAGGAGGAAAATGCCTGGCAAAAAGAGCGTCGTGTTCACGCATAGGTCAACCCAGGCGCCCATCACGGCATCGCCGCCTGAGCGCGCGATGGCAAACTGCGTGTTAAGGTATGACCACGCGGGAAGATAAGCGCTTATAACAAAAATCATCATGCGGCAAACCCCGCGCGCTTCCGCCGAAAGGTTGCCGAATACAACGGGGATTAGCGCTGTTGAGCCCATCTCAAGGAGGCAAAGCCCCAGCCCGAATATAAGGCCGCCGTTTAGCATCCAGCGGGCGTCCCGCCTCGCCGCATCAAGCTCCCCGCGCCCTAGCTCGCCGCCTACAATCACGCCCGTCGCGGTGTAAATGCCGTTGAACGACATGAATACATTCGCTATGGCCCACGCGGCGGAAAGCCCCGCGACAACCTCCGCGCCGCCTCGCCCGTAATAGACGGCGGTCATGATAACTTCGGTAACTCCCCACGACATCTCGGAGACGAGGATTAATCCTGACTTGCGAATAATCGTCAAGAAGAGGCGAAGGTTTACCCTAAGAAAATCCTTTAGCCGCACAAGGAAGGCAGGCCGCGCGCGCAGCGCAAAGATGACAAAAACGGCAAGCTCCACGACGCGCGCGATAATCGTGGCTATCGCCGCTCCCACTATCTCCAGGCGGGGGGCGCCGAGGTTGCCGTAGATGAACACCCAGTTAAAGAAGGTGTTTACGAGCGTTGCCAAGACCGAAATTAGAAGCGGCGGGATTACGCGGCCCGTCTCCCTAAACGACGAGGCGATGGCCGTTGAGAGCACAATCGGAACAAGGGTGAGAGTTATTGTCCTAAAGTAGGGCACGCCCTCCGCGACAATGTCGGCGCGCTGCACGTTGCGGTTAAGGAGCAGCGAGAGGAGCGCGTCGGGGAAGGCAAGCGCGGCTACCATCATGAGGCCTGCAAGGATTAATCCTGCAAACACCTTAAAGCGGAACACCTGCCCCATCCCCTCTTTGTTTGCCGCGCCATTAAACTGTGACATAAAAATGCCGCCCGCGACGGAGAGCACGTTCAGCACAACAAAAAAGAGGAACGTAAACTGATTTGTCGCGTTGACGCCGCTCATTTTGACGTCTCCTAGCCCCGCAACCATAAAGTTGTCCACTAGCGAAACCAAGTTTTGCACAAGCGTTTGGAGCGTTACGGGAACTGCAATGGCAGCGGCCTTTTTATAGAAGCTTAAAGGCCCAAAGCGCGAATAAGTTTTCATTGTTCTTAGCTTTTAGCTTTTAGTTATCCAGCCTTAAAAGCAGAATGCGTGAACCGCGAGCGGGGTCCATCTTCTCTGCCCTTTCGGGGGGAATTGCCGCCTTGTCCG
>CAZDXD010000079.1:0-6362 GCA_964509415.1 uncultured Treponemataceae bacterium | reverse complement strand
CGACAGGTCGGTTGACGTGCAGATTTTAAGCATTCGCCGCAAAATAGGAGATTCCTCCGCTCCGTCCGCCAGTGGCGGACAGGACGGTGCATCCGTTAGCGCCAATACAATAGAAGAATCGCACAGCGCCGCCTGCCTGCAGCAGGCAAGCATCAAGCGAAAGAGCAAAAAGCCTCACGCGCCTTTAATTGAAACAATTAGGGGCGTAGGCTATCGCATGAGGGAAGACGCGTGATACAAAAGAAAGCGTTTAGGCTATTTGTTTATCTAATGCTGCCCGCAGGACTTGCGCTCACGGCTGCCTTTTTGTCTGCGCTTGCAGTGGGACTCGATGCCGCCTACGATGTTTCGCTAAAGCAAAGCCAGGAGGACCTGCGGATTTTCTCGCTTTCGGCAGCGGTTCTCGTTCAAGATGAGTGGGGCAGGGCAGACAATAAGGCTTTCAACAGCATTGATGCTCTGCTTAAAAGAGTAGCGGGCTTTACCCAAGACTTTAGAATATCGCTAATTGACAGCCGCGGTTTTGTTGTAGCCGACTCCGACAGCCTCGACGTGTCTGCAATGGAAAACCATCGTTACCGCGAGGAAGTAGCTCAAGCCCTAAAGGGGGAGAGTGCCACCGCTATCCGCAGAAGCACGCTCACCGATGATGTGCTCTTGTACTTTGCAACGCCGCTAGAGCTTTCGGGGGAAACTTACGCTTTAAGGCTTTCTGTTCCTTTAAGGCTAAACGTGTTCGCCTCCTCTGGCGCGCGGTTCAAAATGACGGCAACCTTTGCGGCGCTTTTTTGCCTTTCGCTCATGGTGTCCATGTTGGTTTCCGCGAGGATAAGCCGCGGGGTGCGGAGTTTGAGCCGTGCCGCAAGCGAATACGCGGCGGGCAACTTTGGCTATCGCTCAAGTGTTTCCTCGCCGCGCGAGTTTGCAGAGTTAGGCGCATCCTTAGAAGGTATGGCGCGGCAAATACAACAAAGCATTGCCGACATAGCAAGAAGCCGTGATGACTTTGAAGCGGTCTTTTCGGGTTCGGCGGAAGGGCTTATCTTTTTTGACAGCGTGATGACAGTGTTGGCCTTTAATGAGGCTGCCGCCAACTTTTTTGCAGCGGACGCTAAAGCCGCCATTGGGCGTTCCCTCCTTGAAAGCGTGCGCAACGCCGACATTCAAGCCCTTGCGTCAAAGGCTGCAGCAGGCGGTGAGGGCGGAGATGAGGGTATCGCCGTGCAGGTTTTTAATGCGCAAGGAGCTTTCGATCTTCTTGTGCGCTGTGTGCCAATTAAGGGCGAAGGGGCATTGCGCTTTCTTTTGATTGCGGCGGACGTTACTCAGCTAAAAAAGATAGACCAGGTGCGCAAGGATTTTGTTGCAAACGTTTCGCACGAGCTTAAAACGCCGATAACGGCAATTAAAGGCTTTGCCGAAACCCTCCTTGAAAGCCCCGTTAATCCGCAAGAACAAAGGCGGTTTTTAGAAACAATCAATTCGCAGACCGCGCGGCTGAGCAATATAATTGATGACCTTTTAACGCTTTCAAAGCTAGACCAAGCGACTAATCCGCCCGCAACTGCGCCTGTTGACATTGCAGCCTTTGCAGAGATGGTTTGCGCAGAGTTTAGCGAAAAGGCCGTCACAAAAGGCATAGCCCTCGTCTTTGAAGCCGCGGAAGGCGGCGAGGGGGAGGAGCTTGTCTGCGAGATAAACCAAGCGCTTTTTGCGCACGCATTAGAGAACGTTCTTGACAACGCTATAAAGTACTGTCCTGAAGGCGCCGAGGTGCGCTGCTCTGTCTTTGCGCGGCAGAAAGGGGCTCGGCGCGGGGTTGTTATCGTTGTTGAGGATTCCGGACCTGGCATCCCCGATGACTGCAAGGAGCGGGTTTTTGAGCGCTTTTTCCGCGTGGACAAAGGCCGCAGCCGCGAGCAAGGCGGTACGGGGCTAGGGCTTTCTATCGCGCGGCACATTGTGGAGCTTCACGGCGGCACAATACGCGCCCTTGACCGCGCCGATGGCAAGAGGGGAGCGAGGGTGGAGATTATGATATAGAGCCCTATACAACTAAAACACTAACCCGCTAGACCACTAGGCAACTAAACCCCCAAAATATGCTAAACTCGCGCTCATGTCGCTTAACTGCGCCGAAATTGAAAAGGCGCTTGCCGAGCTTCCGCTTGAAGGCTCTTTTGTGCAGGACGTTGTTCAGCCTTCATACGATTCGCTTTGCCTTTCGTTCTACAGCCCGCCAAAGCAGGGGAGGGCACAAGGCGCTTTCGCGCTTTTTATCTGCCTTGCGCACGGGTGTTGCCGCCTTCACGCTGCTTTTTCCAAAGTGCCCAAGTTTGAAAAGCCCTTGCGATTTATGGAGTTTTTGCGCTCTAAGGTGAGGGGTGCGCGGATTGAAAGCGCGGGGCAGCCGGGCTTTGACAGGGTTGTGCGCCTTGCCCTTTCAAGGCGCGGCAGCGAGCGCCTTTTTCTCTATATAAGGCTCTGGAGCGGGGCTTCAAACATTATCGCCACGGACGAAGACGGGAAAATCCTCGATGTCTTTTACAGAAGGCCTGCCCGCGGGGAGGTTTCGGGCGGCATTTGGAATTACGCGCCGCCGGGCGTTTCTTCTATAGAAGAAGCTGGCTATGAGCCGCGCGATTTCGCATCTCTCCTCCTAAAGGACCTTTCAGGCAACGCTTTAAGCAAGGCGCAAGAGGCTATAAGCGAAAGCCCAATGCCGTACAGCCGCGCCATTGACCTGTGGTATGCCAGCCACTCAAGCGCTCTTTCAAGGGATAGCTTAATAGAAGAGGCAAGAAAAAAGTTTGGCGCAAGCATTTCTAAACTTGAAGACTCTCTCGAAAGAATGAAGGCAAGGAGAGTCTCCTTTCTTGGCGCGGACAGCTTCCGCCATCAGGGGGACCTTCTTTCTGCAAACCTCTGGGCGGTAAAGCCGGGCGATGAGTTTATCGACGTTGAAGACTATGAGGCGGAAAAGCCTGGCACCATTGTGCGCATTCCGCTCAATCCGCGCCTAACTCCGCAAGAAAACGCTGCAACTCTTTACGCGGAGTATAAAAAGGCGATTTCTGGGCTTGACGGGCTTACTGTGAGTATAGAGATTTCAGAAAAAAGGATTGTCGAGCTTAAAGAAAAGCTTATGGCGATTGAAAAAGAAGAAAATCCGCTTGCAATCCGCAAAATGCTAAGGCTTGAGCTTCCGCAGCAGGGGAAAAAAAGCGGCAATTTCCCCGGTCCTGTTTTCAGGCGGAACGGCTGGCTTATCCTTGTAGGAAGAAGCGCGGCTGAAAATGATGAGCTTCTACGCAAGCATGTGCGCGGTTCGGACATCTGGCTTCACGCGCGGGACTGGAAGGGGAGCTATGTTTTTATTAAAAGCCGCAGCGGAAAAACCGTCCCGCGTGAAATTCTTCTTGACGGAGCTGCTCTTGCGGTGTTCTACTCAAAGGGGCGCAACAACGGCGAGGGCGATGTGTACTGCACGCAGGTTAAGCATCTTCGCCGCGCGAAGGGCGCGCCGCGCGGGACTGTTCTTCCCATGCACGAGAAAAAC
Source organism: uncultured Treponemataceae bacterium (assembly GCA_964509415.1). Classification (GTDB taxonomy): domain Bacteria; phylum Spirochaetota; class Spirochaetia; order Treponematales; family Treponemataceae; genus Avitreponema. Next base: position 2,803 of record CAZDXD010000079.1, on the reverse strand, counting down.
ATCTACATAAAGGTGGATTCCGCAAGGCTTAGAGAGCTCGAGCTTTGCCGCGAAAGCTGATAGTTCCTGCGCATTATCGCGCATTATAAGGAGGTGATCGTTGGATTCTGGCATCTTAAACTTTCTCCGCGCCCTTTTCTCTAGCAACGCTGCCGCGACGGCGGGCATTGCAGCCTTTGCGCTTATCTTTTTGCTGCTAGGGGCAGCGCTTGGAAGTGGCTTTGCCTGGATTAAAATGAAAAGCCGCATAAAGGCGGAAAGGGCTGATGCCGCAAAGCGCTCCCGCGCTGTTGTAGGTGGGCAGGCGGCAGAACGCTTAAGCCCGTGGCTTGCGGGCTTTCCCGCTGACCCTACGGAGGTGCGCTTTCTCGGCACTCCCGTGGACTTTGCGGCTTTTGCGGGGCTGTCGCAGGGCAACGTCTCTGAAGTTGTCTTTATAGAGGTAAAAACAGGCTCTTCGCGCCTTTCTCCCGCCGAAGAAAGCCTTAAAGCCGCAGTGGAGGCAGGGCGCGTCCGCTACGAAATTTACCGTCCGCCGCTTTGAAATTAAGAAAAACAAATTGCACATTTGTTGTTCATGGGTTATACTCCGGCAGTCTGCATTTGTTGCGGGCAATTTTTTTCAAAAGGGGGGATGTTCCTATGGGAATTTCCAACAGTTCAATCGGCAATATTATTTTGCGCATAGCGCTCGGTCTTTTTCTGCTTGCTTACGGTATTTTGACGGTGCAGACAAACGGCTCTTTTCTAGGCCTTGGCGGGAATGAGGTTTCCGAAGCGGTCAGAGGTTTTCTGCGCGGTGAAGCTGCAAATGTTGTAATTATCGTTATCGGAATATGCGCCATTGTAGCGGGAGCTGGCGTTCTTGTGTCGTTCTTTGTCCCGCTCGGCGCGGCAATGACTATTTTTTACACCGTTGTGCTTCTCGTGTGGCTCGTAGTTATCATTGTTGTCGATATTCTCGGCAGGGGCGGGCTTTTTAACGGCGCTTTCCGCAGTTTCAACAGCTTTATCGGCTTTATTCAGAATTTTGCCCAGCATGTGCTCGTTCTGGGAGCAATGCTTGTCGCGCGCCAAGACTAGCGGGCTTTAGCCAATCGCTTTGAAGGCATCTTGACATTTATGAGGTTTCCGGCGTAAATTAGCTTACCCGTTTTATCTGCAAAACTGCGTTGCCTTTAGGCGGCGCAATAGCTCTCTTTTAAGGTTGTAAAAATGAAGACGATCTTTATAAAAGAAAAGGATGCGGAGCGCAGGTGGTATGTTATCGATGCCGCCGGCAAGTCTGTAGGCCGAGTGGCGGCAAAGGCCGCTTTTATTCTGCGGGGAAAGCACAAAGTTTCTTTTGCCCCGAATCAGGAATGTGGCGACTACGTGATTGTAGTGAATGCCGAAAAAGCCGTAATGACAGGGGCGAAGACTGACGACAAGATGTATTATCATCATTCGGGGTATCCCGGAGGCCTTCGCGCTATGAATTACAAAACCCTTCTCCAGCGCCATCCCGACGCTCCGATAAGGCTTGCGGTAAAGGGAATGCTCCCGAAAGGGCGGCTTGGCCGCAGACTTTTGAATAACGTAAAGATTTACGGCGGCGCGGAGCATCCGCACGCCGCCCAGAACCCTGCGCCTATGGAAATTTGACAAGGAGGCTAGAGTGAAAAACTTAGGAATGGGCACAGGCAGGCGTAAAACCGCTGTAGCCCGCGTGTATATTCGCGAGGGAAACGGAAAAATCGTTATCAACAACAAGGAGCCTTCTAGCTATTTTGCTACGGCTGACCAAGTGCAGATAGCCATGCGCCCGCTCATGATTACCGCTTCGGACACCAAGTACGATATACTTATCAACGTAAAAGGCGGGGGCTTGAATGGCCAAGCGGGGGCGTGCAGCCACGGCATTGCCCGCGCTCTTGCCCAGGTTGATGAAGAAAACAGCTCTTCTTTAAGGGCCAACAACCTGCTTACCAGAGACTCCAGAATGGTAGAGCGCAAAAAGTACGGGCAGCGCGGTGCGCGCAGAAGATTCCAGTTCAGCAAGCGCTAATCTATCTTTTGCCATTACAGCCGCAAAAGCCGCAAGCGGAGGGGCAGTCCGTGTTGCGCTAGAGCGGCTGGATTCCCCTTCCGCCTGCGAATGGCTTTATTTAAGAAAAGAATACCTTTTTAGCCCCAACGGGAGAGACGTTCCCCCATTTGCCTCGCTTCTTTTTGAAGGAGTTGCGGTTTTCCCTATTTTGCTTAAAAATAAAGAAGCGTTGAGCCTTTTGAGCGCTGCAAGGACTTTTGAAGCCGAACGCGCGGCGATGAAGTACCTTTCGCGAGCGGAGCATTCGCGCTTTCAGCTTGAAAGAAAGCTTCGCAAAAAGGGCTTTTCAGCTAAAGAAGCCGCTCCGGCGCTTGATTTTCTTGCAGCTTCAAAAATTCTTGATGACAGGCGATTTGCCCTTGCATGGCTCAATTCGCGCGTTTCCTTGCACCCCGAAGGAAAAGCCGCGCTCTTCGCGGAACTCTCTGAAAGAGGCGTTTCAAGAGAGGATTCCGGAGTGGCTATTGCCGCGTTTTTTGAATCGCACGATGAAGAGGACCTTTGCCGCCGCGCCGCGGAAAAGCTTATAAGGCGCGGACGCACGGGGGAAAAGCTTGCCGCTTCCCTTTTGTCGCGCGGCTTTCCGTTGAATATGGCGCTTCGCGTTGCAGGGGAAGCTCCGGCGTGAAAAAAAAAGCGGCCTTGCACTGAAAGACCGCTTTTTGAGCCACACAGGATTCGAACCTGTGACCTTCGCCTTAAAAGGGCGTCGCT
>CAZDXD010000078.1:0-6368 GCA_964509415.1 uncultured Treponemataceae bacterium | reverse complement strand
GCTGCGCCATAATCTCGCCGGCAGTCTTTTCGCCTTCAAGCTCAAAATCAAGCGGAAAGCCGTTTATGTGTATGTTCACTTTAAGATTATCGGCTGGATGAGGTCTAGCTATTAGCTAACAGCGTTAGAACATGAACAAGAAAGCCGCCCGCCCTCCTTTGCGGGCGATAGACGGCTAAGAGCTAATGGCTGGATTACTCAATGCCTTCTGCATTAAGAAACTGCGAGGCAGTCATGCACTTTGGGCGCTCCATATCAAGGCATAAAAAGTCTTTGTCGCCTGTAAGGATTATATCAACATCCGCCGCAATAGCCGCATTCAAAATTGGCTGATCTTTCGCATCGCGCTCGGCAAGGAGAAATACGGGCTTCCCGCTTCAAACGAAGCGCCGGTCATGACCAATTTTATACGCTGACAAGCCCTGCCCCGCCATCATGTCGCCTGCCTGCCGGCAGACAGGCAGGCGACATGATGGCGGCACGCCTATTCGCGTGGCGCTTGCGCAATTGCGTCTTCTGAAACTGTCACGTCAGCTGAAATTTGCAGCGCTCCCTCTTCAAATGCCCGTCTTGAAGGAGTAGGAGATGGACTAGGCGAAGGTTGCCATGCAGGAACTTGCCGATCTGAAGGCGGTGTCACGCAGGCTGCAAGGGCAAAGGCGAATGCAAGCACGGCAAAAATTGGCATGAGTGTTTTGTGTGCGGTTTTCACTGTGAAAACCTCCTTTTTAATGAGTTTCCGCCCGCTAAAACTTAGCTGGCGCGGCGGCTTTCCTTATTATAAGCCCCTGTTACAAAACAGTTTACCCCCCCCCCCCCTATTGTTTGTCAAGCGTTTTTTTGCGGTTTTTTGGGTTTTCAGTTGTCTAGTGTTCTAGTTTTTTAGTGGGCTAGTGGCTAGGGAGGAGCAAGCAGTATTGAAAGGGCAAAGTCCCCCTCCTTGCTCTACCCCAGCAACTAGAAAACTAGTCAACTAGAAAACTAGGAAACTAGTCCACTAGTCTACTAATCCACTAGCAAACTAAACCGTCCGTAATTCAGGCACCAAGCTCAGCAAGGCTCCACGCATGGCGTGTCGCCTCGCTGGGCATACGCTCGTATGAGTGTTGCAAAAATCGCCGTTTTTGTACCTGAAAAATCGCCGTTTCTGCGCAGAAAAAATCGCGCTTGATGAGGTGCGATTCAGGGCTTAATTGCTGGCAAAGATAAGCGCGGCAAATTCTCGAATATGCTGAGGAAGCGGGCAGGAAAGCTCAATGCTCTGCGCGCCGTTGCCGCTTGCAACGGGCAGGGCGATTGAGGTGGCGGCAAGCTGGAGCTTTTTTACGCCATAGAGCTTTTTTATTTCGCGGTTGCGCTTAAAATCCCCGTATTTGTCGTCGGCGGCAACAGGAAAGCCCTCAAGCGCAAAATGGCGGCGTATCTGGTGGTTTCTTCCGGTTTCTATTCTGACGGAAAGCAGGCTGAACTCGCCGCCTGCGCTCGCCTTTTCTACAGAATAAAGAGTTTCGGCGCTCTGCATAACTGCCCGCCCGGCAGTTGGGGGCAAAGCGCCTCGCTTTTCAAGCGGAATGCTTATTCTTCCTGTGAGATGATGCGGCATGCCAATACAGACAGCGTGGTAGCCTTTTATAATTCTTTTTTTTCTGAAGTATTCCGAATATAATGCAGCTGCGCTTTTGGAAAGCGCCGTAACAAGTATGCCGGCGGTGTCCTTATCAAGGCGGTGAACGGGAAACACAGTATAGCCAAGCTGCGCCGAAAGAATCTCCGTCAGGGAAATGCCTGCTTTCTCCCCGCCTTGCACAGGGATTCCCGCAGGTTTTTCTACCACCGCGATCATATCGTCAAGATAAAGAACATTCAGGGCACGTGGGGGATTTCTGCCCTTTTTTGTTTCCGCCATTGGAGGTATCTTACAGTGAAACTGAAAAAAAATCTGTTTGCGTTTTTCTTATTTTTAACAGCCTTTCTGCTGAACATTCCAGCCGCTCTTTTCCAGACAGGAGAGGCGGCTCTGCACGCCGAAGAAATTGTGTCGCAGGAGTATCTGTTCTCGGCGGATATTCCCGAAGGCTTTGTCCTTGCCGAACAGCAGGGAAGCGACAGGTTCAGGTTCCAAAACACGGTGTTCCCCGCTGAATTTCAAATTGCAGTGTATCCCGCAGAACAGTTTGCGCAGGCGGGAGGAGCCTTAAACTTTGTTGCAAGGCAAATTGGCTCTTCAGAAGAATATGCCGAATTTACATGGCGGGGACGAAAGGCAGCGCTTGCAAAACTTGATTTTAACTTCGGCAAAGGCTGGGCATCCGCCGCGGAGCTTCCGCAGGGCAAAGGCTGGCTTGTTGTCATTTCCTACAGCTACACGGGGCGGCCTGCCGCGACGTTTTCCGAAGAGGAGCTTGAGCTTTTTCATCTTTCAGTGCTGGATTCCTTTTTAACAGGGCTTGGCAATGCAGTTTCGCCCGGCATTGTTACGTCATTCGCCTTTCCTGAAGAAGGCGCGCTTGAAGTTCCTTTTAAGACAAACAAAAGCGAGTTTACCGTGCCGTTCGACAAGTCAGACGCGCGGGCAAATCAATATGTTGTCGACAGGGAGTTTCTTATTCTTACAAAATACGCAGGGAGTCCCCTGACAGAAGCCGCGTGGAAGCGCTTTTACCGCATAATCTACAGGGATGCCTGGAAGCGCATGGAAAAAGCCTCGTTTATTATTGGGAGTATCCTTCCGCGCAATCCTGTAGAGCGCGCGGGCGAGCTTATTGACTGGCTTTTCAGTTTTGAATACACAAGGGACTTTGAAGGCAGCGACTTTACAAGCCTGCCCGAAGCGTTTGCGAAAAAGACAGGCGACTGCGACACAAGAAGCCTGCTGTTTGTCTTGCTTATGAGGCAGACGGGGACAGACGCTGCGCTGCTTGTTTCGCCTGAGTTTAGCCACAGTGTTGCGGCTGTTGATCTTGAAATTGGCGGACCTGTCTTTATTATAGAAGGAAAGGAGTTATCGGCAGTGGACTTGACATCTTCAAAGACAGCGGGGAGGCTCTCTTCAGATATGGCAGACGCAAATAAGTGGTTTGCCGTAACATTCCGCCCGTAACGCTATTGCGGGCGGCTTGCCTGCTTTAGGCTTCTGCAAGTAGGCTATAGGCTTCTTGCTCGGAGCGGGCGTTAATCAGCCCTTCGCGCAGCGCTTGGTCTTTAAGCCTTGAGCTTATAAACGAAAGCGCCTGCAGGTAATATGCGTGCTGATTGTACGCGGCCGCAAGCATGAGCAAGAGGCGCACGGGCTCATCGTCTATGCTCTGGAAATCAGTGATTTCACGGCGGCAAATCCCCACAGCCATTACAAGGTCTGTAACAGAGGAAAGGCGGACATGAGGAATGGCTATTCCGCGCCCAATGGCGGTGGACATTAAATCTTCACGCCGCAGAATTTCTTTGGTAAGCTCATTCCGGTTTTTAACTTGGGGCGCTGTGCCGAGAACTTCAGAAAGCTCTGTAAGCGCATCGCGCCGTGATGAATGCTCGATAAAAACAACGCGATCCATCGAAAGAATGTTCTGAATCCGCAGGGGCCTGTGTTCCGGCTCGTGCCTTGAATGCCCTGAAAGGCGGTCATTTACCCATTTTTCTATTTCACTCTTTTTGAATCGCCAGACTGTCCCGATTTTCCCTGCGGGAATCTCGCCTTTTTGCGCCCAGTCATAAACGGTTCTTTCTGAAACACGAAGATATTTTGCAACTTCCTCTATTGTAAGAATGTCGTCCGGCAAAATGGTCTCCTGAAAACAGATGATAGGACATATTGCGAAACAGGGCACAAAATGTCAAGCTGTTTCAAAAGGCAGTAAAGACCTTACTCTTTTGCAAGCTCATGCAAGGAATCCGCAGGATACAAAGCCGATACGGAAGAAAAGACAACGTTTTCCCAAGTATTGCCATAAACAACAGGAGATTCGCTCCGCATAAATTCAGAAAGAACCTGACGGCATATCCCGCACGGAGGCACAGGGTACTCCGCATCTGGCGTGCAGACTGCGATAGCCTTAAAAGCCCTCTCCCCTGCGGTTACAGCAGCAAAAACCGCGCTGCGCTCGGCGCAGCTTGTCGCCCCGTAAGAGCGGTTTTCCACATTAACGCCCGTAAAAACTATTCCGCTTTCTGTCAAAAGAGCCGCGCCCACCCTAAAGCGAGAATACGGCGCGTAGGCGTTCGCTGCGGCAGCTTGCGCTTTTTCATAAAGAGTCTTCAATGTCTCTTTGCTGATGGTTTCAGGCATTTTTCCTCCTAGTAAACTTAAAACGGCAGACCTTGAGTATTGAATTTTACCTCTCTCTATTATAACATAACCGCGCGATGACCCTGCGAAAAAAAATAAAATACGCTCTTATCGGCTCCGTCGCATTTACAGCCATATACCTTTTTGCGGCAGCTGTTCCGCTTTCAAATGATTTTTATTTTCAGCCTGAATGGACAAAATCCATTGCAAACGCGCCGCCAATCGAAGAAAGCATAAGCAGCGTAGAAGCGGATAAAGCGCATGCTTTTATGCTTGGAGAAGATTTCGGCTTTTTTTCATCAAACGGGGAAGTCTTTAAGGGCACCGCAGACGGAATGCGCTTTTCCGCAGGCGGCAATGCTTGGTGCGTTTATCCTGAAAACGCGCGCAGCACGGAAGTCCGCGCACCCGATGGCTCGCTTATAACAACCGTTGATGCCGCGGGGTTTGTACACCTAACCGAAAACGGAATCTATCTTTTTCACCCGGGAGGCGGCGCTGTAAGCCGATATGCCGAAAACGGAAGCGTAATCTGGACGAGGGAAGAAACCGCGCCGATAACGGCGTTCTCGGACTCCACAGCAGGCACAATCATAGGATACGGGAACGGGCTTCTCTCGGCAGTGGACAGGGAAGGACGGACGCTTTTTTCGTTTTATCCCGGCGGAAGCGATTATCAGGTTGTGCTGGGGGCAGCCATATCTGAAAGCGGCAGGCAGGCTGTCTGCGTTTCAGGAATTAATCCGCAGCGAGTTATCCTTATTGAAATTGAAAGCGGACAGCACAGAATAACCGCGCACCGCAACCTTGACGGGGACTTGCGCAGACAAGTGTTCGCGGGCTTCGGCGATTCAGGCAGGCAGGCTTTCTTTGAAACGCCTGCGGGACTCGGCATTGTTGACACGCAAACGCGGACTTTCAGCGAAGTCCCGTTCGAAGGGCAAATTCTTAATGTAGTCGAATACACTGGAACAGGTTTTTTCGCAGTCCTCGCAAAAACAGAACCAAGCAATCATTTGCTTGCGCTTGTAGAAAACCCCGCCACCAAAGCGGCATCAGTAAATTTTGAATGCAGGGACGCTTTTTTGCTTTTTGCTGACGGAGGGCTCTACCTCGGCAGTGACGGGACTATATCCAAAATCAGCATTCGCACTTCAAGGGACAGGCAAGGATGACGCGACTCGGAACTTGCAAAAAGGCTTTCTTGTTTTTTGTGCTTTTTATGGCTGCTTTCCTTTCCGCCCATGCGCTCGAATGGCCTATAAGCCAGCCTGAAATCTTGAGCCTTTTTGGGCAGAGAGGAGAAAACGGAATTGAGCGCGGAATCATCATGGAAGGCGGCAGCACAGTCCGCGCGGCAGGCGACGGCATTGTGCTTGCAACTATAGCGGAAAACAGAAATATGACGGGCTTTCCCTCCACGCTTGGGAACGCTGTTCTTCTTGCGCACAGCGACGGCATTGTCTCCGTCTATGGAAATCTTGAAAATACAGAACCGCCTGCCGAAAAAAATCATATTGAAACAAACGCGGTTATTGCACGGACGGGAAAAAGCGCGTGGCAAGACGAAGCGACCGAAAGCGAGGAAGAAGGGCGGGGAGTCTGCATTTTCCAAATTACGGATCAAAAGCAAAACACGCTCCTTAATCCGCTGCTTTTGTTCCCGCCAAAGGAAGACACAATCCGCCCCGCAATCAGCAGTACAACCCTCGTGTCGGAAGCGGGACAGGCTTACAATCCTGCCTCATCCCGCACTGTCGCCGCGGGCTCTTACAGGGTATATGCGGCGGTTACGGACACTCACGGCAGAAACTCTCCGCAGCTTGCGCCGTTCAGGGTAAGCGTGATTGTCAACGGAATGGAAGCGAGTTCTGTTTCGTTTGATACCATGTCAAAGAGGCAAAATATGCTTGTGCCCAACGCGCTGCCCCAATATTTTGACGGAAGCGCGCCAGTATACAGCGAAGACGGCTCAATCTATGCCGGCAACATTTCTCTAAGCAGGGGAAGAGCCGAAATCACAATTGCCGCCCGTGATTTTGCAGGAAACGAGCGCACGTCAAGCTTTATGCTTCAGGTGGAGTAG
>CAZDXD010000077.1:0-6468 GCA_964509415.1 uncultured Treponemataceae bacterium | reverse complement strand
CAAAAGAAATAAGCATACCCGTATGCTATAAGGAAAGGCATTCATTAAAAGAGATTAGGCTAGAACAGATAGCTAAAGGAAAATACCTTGCTCCGTCGGGCGAAATGCTGGGATTCGAGCAGCTTTTTATAGAAAAAGATTGCTCGTTCCTTTCCCTGACTGACTTTTCAGGAAACGAGGAAATCCATGTAAGAGACGAGAATGGACTGCTCGCAATAAGCGGGCAAAATTTCAAATACACATTCTCCGATGGATTAATGCCTGTAAGTCTAATTGTCGAAGGAGAGGAAAAGCTTGCTGCTGCCGCAACTTGGTCAATATGGAGAGCGCCCACGGATAACGATATGTACATAAAAAACGAATGGCTTAATATCGGATACGACAGGGTTATGGAAAAGCTTTATTCCCGCTCGATTGAAAAAAACGCAAGTGCTGTTGTGATAAAAGCCGAGTATGGAATTCTTTCTGCGGCAGTGCAAAGGATTCTTGTTATAAGCGGCACATGGACTATCAAAAGCAGCGGAAGGATCGAATTCGCTTCGATTGTCAGGAAAGAAGTAAGCATGCCTGATTTGCCTCGCTTTGGACTGAAGATCCCGTTGACAGGAAACGCGACAGCTTTTTCCTATTTTGGCTTTGGACCAAATGAGAGCTATGCGGATAAGCGTAATGCGGCAATTCAAGGTTGGTTCAGTAGTACTGCAGACAAGGAGTATGTCGATTATATAAAACCGCAGGAACACGGAAGCCATTGCGGAAAGGGCTGTCGCGGCTACGGGACTGCCAATGCTTGTAACGGCCGATACCCCGCAATTAATCAACTGTCTTTTGCAGAGCGCGGGATATTGGTATTTTGATGAAAATGATGCTCTTAATATTGAAACCAATCCAGGTCTCAGAGCCCTGTTTGAACTGTACAAGGAGTTAGTGGATAAAGGAATTCTTCAAATCTATGTACCGCAAACAGCGGAGTAAAACGGCTGTTCTTTTTACCACCACACTTCAAGTTGTAGCGGGTAAGAGAGGGCAAAGACTTTTGCAGCAGGAATTATAAAGCGCGCCTCGCTGCCGCTGGCTTCCGCCTCAACACCAGCTGCCGGCGCGGCGCTTCCGCTTAAAGCGCCGCCGGCAAACTCCCGCGCCGAAGCCCTAACCACTTCTGCGGGGCATTGCACGGCTAGCCGAAAGGAGCAGGATTCAAGTTCGGAAGCCGCCTGCGGACCATACGCCGCGCCGATAAGGGCGAGATACTCCTCTTCTGTTATGCTCTCTCCCGTCAACACAGGAGCCATAAGCAAGTCGGCGTACTCAAAAAGTTCTGCCGGAAGCGCGGCTATGGTTTTAGCGACAGTCTCCCTGCTTAAAGTGATGACCAGCCTTTTTTCACCTGCGTCTATGTCAAAGACCTTTGTGTCGCCATCGGTAAGTGTTGTGAAGATACCGCTATCAAGATTAATCCTTGAAAACTCAATTTCAAGCCGCTTGTCCCCATCGCCTTGCACCCTTACGGAAGCGGGCGAGGGGAAGTCAATAGTGTCAAAGGCTTTTTCTATTGCCGCCCGGTCAAAGACAGCCTCTTGCCCCAAAAAGGCTTGCGCTAATCTTTCGGCGGCGGGGGAGAAGCCTGCGGAAAAGGCAGCACTTTCAAAAGCCGCAGCGTCTCCCGATACGCGCACATCGAGAGACGAGGAGCAGGCGGAAAGCAACAGCAAGACCGTTGCCGCAATCGCTGCAAAGGCAATAGCCGCCTTAATGGCCGCGTTTTTTTCAGTTTCCAATCGCAAAAGTTACCCCCGTTGAAAGCCTGAAGACATCGGAAAGCATTCTGCCCGCAATGCCTTCCTTGCGTACAAACACGCATTCAATGCTCTGGTAAAACGAAAGCTTTACAGGCCCAAGCTCTTTGGAGGGCGAAGTCCATGACGCGCCGATAATGCCCGGAAAAAAAGTTTCCGTTGAACCTTCTTTGCCTGAATAAAAGATAAACTGTGTGCCGACAAAAAAACCAAGACCGTTCTGCGCGGTGAGCGAAAAGTAAAGCGGCACGGACATTGTGCCGTGTCGCGTGTCCCAGCTGAACCCTGCCGTAAAACCCGGATAATACGTTAATTGCCCGCGCCATTGGGCTGTTGCGCTTATTGTCATGCCGCGAATAAACTTTTCCTCATACTCAAAGTCCCACAATGCTGTGCCGCGCAACTCTAGCCTAAAACCCGACTTGTCCGTCTGCCCGCGCAACGAGTCCGAGCCTGACAGCGCAGACTCGGGCTCTCCTGTTGCTTCTTGTTGCTTTTCTACCTCTGGGACAGCAATGTTCGGGACGGCGTTATTTTCCGCTTCCGCGGAAGGGAAAATTCTTCCCGAAAAGCGGTATGTGCGGCTCCAGTAAGATTCCGACAAGTTGGAAACAATCACGCCTGTTGTCGGACCATCGGAAGCCGAGTGAACAAAGTCTCCGTTCCCAAGATAAATGCCGACATGAGAGATTCTCCCCGTCGTGTCAAAAAAAACCAAATCGCCCGGCTCAAGCTCCGATTCGTCTATTCTTTGCGCGTACTGGCTAAGCGAAAGGGCTGTCCTTGGAAAGCTAATGCCTGGCCCTTCAAGCCCCGCGCGCCAGATAAGACCTGAACAGTCCATTCCGCGCTCCGTGGTTCCTCCGCTGGCATAAGGCGTACCCAGATACCCCAAAGCCGCGTTTATAAACTCGCTTCGCTTCTGCCAGCTTTCTCCAGAGATTACCGGCAAAGAGTCTTGCGCTTTAAGCGCCTGTCCTGAAAAAATCAGCGCGGCAAGAAAAAAAACGCAAAACTTAAGCAACTTTTTAGCCGCTTTCTGTGTCAAGTAAGATGACATATCCTGACTATATCAGGAAAGAACTGAAAAGTCAGGCATTTTTTTCCGCTTTAAGGAGAAATAAAATGGCTAAAGCATCATTGAAGCATTCAAATACCCCTTGGGACTTTCTGTCGGAATGGCGTGGCAGGGCTTTTAGCGGCGACTGGCCTACAATTCCTGAAATGTTCAGAATTTCAGCTGCGCGCTTCCCGGAAAGAAATTGCCTTACGGTTTTTGAGCCTGAGCGCGTAACGCTTACCTACAGCGAGGCGCTTGAAAGAATAGAAAACCTTACAGCTTGGCTTTTTGAGCAGGGAGTAAGGCACGGCGATAAAATCGCCATGTCGGGGAAAAACTCGCCTGAATGGGCTGTCGCCTATCTTGGCGCGATGTTTGCCGGAGCTGTCGCTGTGCCGATTGACTACGCTCTTCATAATGAAGAAATCGAAAACCTTCTTGTGGCATCCAATCCCAAATTCTTTTTTGTAGACGAAGAAAGGCTTTCCGTCTTTGCCGCGAACAGGAAAGGCGTTCTTTCCCTTGACGGCAAGGAAAACGGCGTATACTCGCTTCTTCCTAAAGACAAGGCAGCCTCTCTTGCGGCGATAAAATCCCCATCCGAAAAAGAGCCAGCGGCGCTTCTTTTTACTTCGGGCACTATGGGAAAGCCGAAGGGCGTAATGCTAAGCCACAGGAACCTTGTTTCTGACTGCTACATTGCGCAGTCGAACATGAACATTTACCACACCGATGTATTCTACGCAATTTTGCCAATTCATCACGCATACACAATGCTCGCCGTTTTTATAGAAGCTCTTTCTGTCGGCGCGGAAATTGTCTTTGGCAAATCAATGGCGGTTACAAAAATGCTTCATGAACTAAAGGCGGGGGAAGTTACCATGCTTTTGGGCGTTCCCCTTCTTTTTAACAAGCTGCTCGCAGGCATTATGAAGGGAATTCGCGCAAAGGGTGTGATAGTTTACGGGCTTATAAGGTTTTTAATGTCCTTTTCGTATTTGCTCAAAAAACTCTTTGGCGTTAATCTTGGCAAAAAGCTCTTTAAGTCCGTGCTGGAGAAGGCGAGCTTGGGCACTATCCGCATAGCAATCTCCGGCGGCGGCTCTCTTGCGCCTTCAGTTTTCCGCGCTTTTAATCAGCTTGGCATAGATTTTGTTCAAGGTTACGGCCTCACAGAAACCTCGCCGATTATCACACTTAACCCGACCTTCGACTTCAGGATCGAAAGCGTAGGCAAGGACTTTTACCCGAACATGGAAATAAAAATCCTTGACCCTGATGAAACAGGCACAGGCGAGATCATTGTAAAGGGCCCGATGGTGATGATGGGATATTACAACGACCCCGAAGCAACCGCCGCTGTTTTTACCGAAGACGGCTGGTTCAAAACGGGGGACATAGGCCGCATTGACGCGGACCGCTATGTTTATCTTTGCGGGCGCGCCAAAAGCGTAATTGTTACCGAAGGCGGCAAAAACGTTTTCCCGGAAGAAATAGAAAACCTGTTCCAGCTCTATTACGACGACATTGAACAGGTCGCGGTCTGCGGCTATATAATGGATGAATCGCTAAAAAGCGAAGGAGTGGAAGCGAAAATTTATCCGTCGGATGACTTGTTCAAGCGCCTTAATGTCGGGCGCGGAATGCCCTCAAGCCTTGAGTATGTTCACGCCGCCATAGACCCGCTTGTAGACAAGGTGAATAGACAGCTTCAGCCGTATCAGCGCATTTCAAAAATCACGATTCTTGACGAGCCTCTTGAAATGACTACTACAAAAAAGGTTAAGCGCCTTGACGCGGCGGCTGTCTAAAACCCTCCAGCTGTCTTCCCCTTTTCACTTGAAAAATCACTCCTTTATGGGCATATTCAATATATTATGGAAGAAAATATTATCAGAGTTGGCATTGATGTCGGCTCTACAACCGTAAAGACGGCGGCGATTGACGATGAGGGCGCGGTTATTTTTGGCAAGTACGAGCGGCACCGCGCGGACATAAAAAGCACGATTGTAAAGGTTGTAAGCGAAACGCTTGACGCTGTAAGCGAGTGGGCAAAGGAGCGCGGCATTGAGCCTAAGCTTAGCGTAATCGTTACGGGGTCAGGCGGGCTTGCGGTCTCTTACTGGCTTTCCATTCCCTTTATACAGGAGGTGGTGGCCTCCACCGCAGCCGTAAAAAAGATTATTCCGCAAACCGACGTGGTGATTGAGCTAGGCGGCGAGGACGCGAAAATCACCTACTTTAAGAACGGCGTTGACCAGCGCATGAACGGCACCTGCGCCGGGGGCACGGGCGCCTTCATTGACCAAATGGCCGCGCTCCTAGAAACGGACGCGGGCGGCCTAAACGAGCTTGCGAAGGGCGCGAACACCATCTACCCGATTGCCGCGCGCTGCGGCGTTTTTGCAAAGACAGACGTGCAGCCGCTTATCAACGAGGGCGCGCGGAGGGAGGACATCGCTGTGAGCATTTTTCAGGCGGTGGTCACGCAGACAATATCGGGGCTCGCCTGCGGGCGCCCCATTCGCGGAAACGTCGCCTTTTTGGGCGGCCCCTTGCACTTTATGGACCAGCTGAGGCGGCGGTTTATAGAAACGCTCCACCTAAAGGAGGGGGAGGCGCTTGTCCCCGAAAACTCGCAGCTTTTTGTAGCGTATGGCGCTGCAATCTCGGCTCCTTTAAAAGAAGAGGATGCCTCGCCAGCCCAAGAGGATGCGGGAGGCGAGAGGAGCGCGGCGTGCGGGGGCGGCTCTTGCTGCGGTTGCGCGGTTCATGTGGAGAGCGACAGCGGCGAAAGCGTTAAGGCGAAAATCCTTTCTATAGAAGAAATGCGTGAAAGCCTTAAATCGCTTGACGGGGCGGAAATGCAGGAGGTGCAGCGCCTTGAGCCCCTCTTTAAGGACGAGGCCGAGCTTGCCGAGTTTAGGGCGCGGCACTCGGCGCAAAAGGCCGCGAGCGCGGAGCTAAAGGCGGCGCGGGGCCCCGTCTTTTTGGGGCTTGACGCGGGCTCGACAACGACAAAGGCCGCCCTTATAGACATGGAAGGGCGCATCCTCTGGAGCTTCTATGACGTGAACGCAGGCAATCCCGTTGACCTTGCGGTGCGCGTCTTAAAGGACCTTTACCGCATCCTCCCAAAGGATGCGTGGATTGCGCGCTCTTGCTCTACAGGCTACGGCGAGGCTCTCTTTCAGGCGGCACTCGGCGTAGATTCGGGTGAGGTGGAGACAATCACGCATTACAGGGCGGCAAACTTCTTTGTGCCGGGCGTCAACTTCATCCTTGACATTGGCGGGCAGGACATGAAGTGCCTCCGCACAAAAGACGGCGCGATTACCTCCATTCAGCTTAACGAGGCGTGCTCGTCGGGGTGCGGCAGCTTTCTTGACAACTTTGCGCGCTCGCTCGGCATGAGCATAGAGGAGTTTTCGGGCAAGGCGCTCCTCGCGGCCAAGCCCGTTGACTTAGGCAGCCGCTGCACCATCTTTATGAATAGCCGCGTAAAGCAGGCGCAAAAGGAAGGCGCGTCCGTAGGCGACATTTCGGCGGGGCTCTCCTATTCGGTAATCAAAAACGCGCTCTTTAAGGTTATAAAGCTGCGCGATGCCGCCG
>CAZDXD010000076.1:0-6624 GCA_964509415.1 uncultured Treponemataceae bacterium | reverse complement strand
GCAAGAGAGCTAAGCTGCGAAATTAGCGGCATGCAGCCGCTTTCGCCGGCGCTTTCAGCTCCTTTGGGGGAATAAAGCGCCGCAAGGAGCGCCTCGCGATTTCCAGAAAAATGCATAGGGACAGCGGTAACGCCGCTGTCTGGAAAACAGGAATCAGGGAAGAGCGCTTTTACCAATGGGGAGGCATTCGGTCCGTTCAGCAAAATAGCGCCAGAAGCAGCAACGGAAGAAAAAATATCGCCGGAAAGCGGAACGGAAACGCGCCTTGCTTCAATTCCTCGTTCAGAAGGAGAAAGGGCAAGGCAAACGCGCGCCTTATTCTTATCCAGAAAAAAAATGGAAGCCGCGCTGCACAATCCAGTGCGGAGAAGCGAATTGAGGGCGTACAACAGCGGAACAGCTGCATTTCTGCATTCTAGAAGCTGATCCATCATACATCGGCGCAGGAAAACAGCCCTAGCCGGACTTGTCTTTCAGCATATCCCCTAGAGTATATGAATCGTTTTCCTCTTTCGTATCAGAGATATAACGGGAAATCTCCTCGTTGTCTGTGCGGCGTTTGTATTCGCGCACGGAAAAAGAAACCTTTTGCTTTTCAGGATTAATTTCAATAATTGAAACGGTTACCTTATCGCCTTCATGGTATTTCTTGATAGCTTCTTCAAAGGTATCTTCCTTGTTTTCAAGAACATTCTGCTTGTTAATCAGCCCCTCAATGCCGCCGTCAACTTTAAGAAAGACTCCGAACTCCGTAATAGAAGTTACCTCGCCCTCTATTGCATCCCCGGCTTTGTACTTTTCCGCAAAAAGTTTCCACGGGTCATCAGAAAGCTGCTTGACACCAACGCGAATGCGCTTTGCCGCGCGGTCAAAATCCAATACAACCACTTCAATTTCATCGCCGACAGACAAAACACCGGAAAGGTTTTTAAGCCTTCGTGTCCACGAATAATCTTCCGCATGCAAAAAAGCATCCAGCTCGCAAGGGAGCTTGATGTATGCACCGGAAGATGTCAGCTTGACAACATTGCCGGTAAGCCTTGTTCCGGGCGGGGAATCTTCAGCAAAAGTATCCCATGGATTGGGAGTAACCTGCTTTAATCCAAGTGAAACGCGACCGGCTGCAATATCATAGCCGAGAATCATGCAGTCAACCTCATCGCCGATTTTGAGAACATCAGCGGGATTGGCAATCTTTTTCACCCAGCTAAATTCACTTATGTGAGCAAGCCCTTCAATTCCTTCTTTCAGCTCTATAAAAGCACCAAAGTCAGTTAGCTTTGTAACCTTGCCCTTGACAATATCATTGACATGAAAATCATCTTCAAAATGCAACCAGGGGTCAACAGTAAAATGCTTGAGAGAAAGATTAATCCTACGTCCTTCCGGATCAAGATTGATTACTTTTACTTTTA
Organism: uncultured Treponemataceae bacterium; assembly: GCA_964509415.1. GTDB lineage: Bacteria > Spirochaetota > Spirochaetia > Treponematales > Treponemataceae > Avitreponema. The sequence goes on along the minus strand of CAZDXD010000076.1, from coordinate 5,209 downwards.
TCTCTTCGCCTTTTTTGACAAAATCCCTCGGGCGCGTTACATGCCCCCAGCTCATATCGTTAATGTGGAGAAGACCGTCAAATCCGCCCAGATCGATAAATGCGCCAAAGCTGGTAAAGCTTTTTACCACGCCTGTTACAACATCGCCGATTTGTGCAGTGCGGAAAAACTCAGAGCGCTTCTTTTCGGACTCGTCCATAAGATATTTTCTGCGGTTGACAACAATATTGGAGCGTCCGTTCTCTGATCCCAGCCGCTCAACATAAAACATGGAAACAGTGCCCGCCAACGATTCCAGATTGTCAATCCTGTCGGTATCTGCCTGGCTTGCAGGAAGAAACGCTTTAATATTGATTCCAAGATCAACCTCGCAGCCGCCTTTAACCACCCTGGTGATTTTGCCTTCAACAGCTTCATTGTTTTCCACTGCCGATTTCAGCTTTTTCCAGATTATTTTATAATCAGCCTTTTTCTTGGAAATCTCCACCTCGCCGGCGCGGCCTTCTTTTCTTTCAAGAAGAACTTCGATGATGTCTCCGGGTTCAGGCGCTGTCTGAAAATCCGAAAGCGGAATCTTTCCTTCAGATTTGTAGCCGATATCAATAAAAACATTGTCATTCGCAACCTGAATGACCGTGCCTTGGACAATCTGTCCCTCTTCTATCGACTTAAATGACCTGATGTACTCCTCCTGTAACTGCATACGTGTCTGGATGTCCTTCTGGGAGTCGTTTTCAACATCCTTTGCCACTTCCATCTGATCCATTATAATCCCTTCTTGCCTTCGCGTCAAAATCTCGGCAAGAATTATTGCACAAACCTGTTCAATCGTCAAGCCTGAAGAATCTATATAAAGTGCGTCTGGCGCAATCATCAAGCTTCCTTCAGGTTTGTTGCGATCAAGAGCATCGCGCTCTTCAATTGCCGCTTTTATCTCATCTAGCGTCAGGTTGCTCGTCCCCTGTTCAAGCCTTCGCCTTGCCCGCGTTTCAGCGGAAGCGTCAAGATAAAACTTGTACGGGGTTTCAGGAAAAACCACCGTAGTCATGTCTCTGCCTTCGCATACAACTCCGTTTTTTTCGCCTACAGCCTTTATTTTCTTATTAAGAATGTGCCTGACTTCTGGAATGGCTGAAACAGGGGAAACAACGCGCTCAACGGCATCCGAACGCAAATATGGTTCAAGGCACTCTCCGTCCGCAAAAAGCCCCTCGTTTGTATAGTCAAAAGAATGGCTTTCAGCGGCCGCTATAATTGCGGCTGCATTAGAAAAATCGATTTTGCCCCCGCTTCCGTCCTTGCCGCCTCCGCTTTCCCTTAAAAGCATGAGAGCAAGCCCCCTGTAAAAGCTTCCGGTATTCATGAAGATAAGGCCGAGAGCATCTGCTATTTTTTTTGCAACAGTGCTTTTGCCTGCTCCAGCAGGCCCGTCAATGGCTACCGCAATTTTAGAAAGCCCCGCTGTTTTATCTTTTCTTGAAGTTTTCACGCAATCCCTCTATTTCTTCAATGGCAAGATCCCTCGATTCTCCGGCGGCAAGATTTCCAAGTCGAACGCAGCCTATCCGCACGCGCTTTAGCGTTTTTACGCGCAAGCCAAAATAGGCAAAAACGCGCCTGATTTCCCTGTTTTTGCCTTCGGCAAGCACAATTTTCGCGCACGCGGGCGAAAGCTTAACAGTCTGCACAGCCTTAAAAAAAACGCCGTCAATACAAATGCCGTTCTGGAACGCCCTTAAAGCCTCCTCGCCGCACGGCGATGCCGTTTCAACAATATATTCCTTTTCTATTCCGGAAGAGGGGTGAGAGATTTTTGAGGCGAAATCGCCATCGTTTGTAAAAATCAGCGCGCCTTCGGAATACATATCGAGCCTGCCAACATTATAGAGCCTTTCAGGGTATTTGTCGGCGACAAGCGAGGCGGCTGTCGGGCGGCTTCTTTCATCTGAAAGCGTTGAAATATAGCCTTTAGGCTTGTTAAGAAGCACATAGCGCTTTTTCTCTTCAAGGAAGATAGGCTTTCCATCAAGAAGTACCTCATCACCCGGAAAAACGCGGAAGCTTTTTTCAAGAACCAAAGCCCCATTCACCAGAACGCGCCCGCTTTCAATAATTCCCGCGCCTGCCCTGCGGGAAGAAACGCCGGCATGAGAAAGAAAAACCTGAAGCCGCATTCCGTCTGCCGTTTCTTGAGCAGACGCGGCTTTCATGCCCGGAGTGTGGGCGCATGCGGCGGATGGCTCCTTATCGGGAAAGCTCAAAGCGGCTGCTCTCCGTCTCCTCAAGTTTTGGAAGCTCCGCAATGCTGTTAATCTTAAAAGCTCGGAGAAATCCCTGCGTTGTGCCAAACTGGACGGGCTTTCCTGGAATTTCTTTTTTTCCGACTACTTTTATGAGCCCGCGCTCGGTTAAAAGCCTTATCATGTTGTCAGGATTTGCGCCGCGGATTGCTTCAATTTCGGCTCGCGTTATGGGCTGCGAATACGCAATAATGGAAAGCGTTTCCATAGCCGCGCGCGAAAGCCTGCCTTCCGATTTTTTGCCGTAGCGGTCTTTAAGAGATTCCCAGAGTTCTTTTTTAGGCGAAATCATCCAACCGCCTGAAACATGGATAAGCTCAAGGCCTGAATCATCGGCGGAATATCGTTTTTGCAGGCACTCCAGCGCTTCGGCAACGGCATCGCGCGAAAGACCCGCAACGCGCGCAATCAAGTCTTCGGAAGCAGGCTCATTCTCCAGATATATAACAGCTTCGACTAGTGCCGTTTCTTTTTCCATTTTATAGTTTTCCATTATCGTCCGTTAAGCCTGAGGACTGCGGCTGCCAGGGCTTTATTTTAATATCGCCGAACATGCGGTTTTGCCAGATGCTTGCCGCGCGGTTTTTTACAGCTTCCAGAATAGCCATAAACGCGCAGACAATATCCATCAGGCTCCCTTTTCTGACAACCAAGTCGGTAAACATGCACTCTCCCTTCTGTTCCAAAAACTCATTTATAAGCGCGAGCTTTTCGTTCACAGAAACTTCTTCATAAAGATCGTAAATAACCTGCGTATTGTATTTGGATATGAGGGCGGAAAAGGTTTGCATTAAATCCCATGTATTAACACGCTCCCAGAGATTCTCTTCTTCAAAGGGCAGGGAACGCTGCAGCTTTTTGCGCTCCATTGCCCACTCGGTTTCGGATTCCCTTTCTGCCATCAAATCGGAAAGCTTTTTGTATTTCTGGTATTCAATCAGCTGATTTACAAGCTCGCTGCGCGGGTCATCGATTTCTTCGCCATCGCTTTCAATTTTTTCCGCAGGAAGAAGCATTCTGCTTTTAATGCAAAGAAGCGTCGCTGCAAGGGAATAAAACTCTGTCAAATTGTTCAAGTCAGCGGGAATATAGTCAAGATATGAAAGATACTGCTCCGTTATGCTCGCAATCGGAATATCGTAAATATTTACGCCGTTTTCGCGAATAATCTGGAGAAGAAGATCGAGTGAGCCTTCAAAATTGTTGATTTTGAAAACCGCGCTGCTCGTTTCGACTAATTCCATAGGCTGGCCTCCAGTTTCTTCACACCCTGATTGGGAAGTTTGACTAGAATATCGCGAAAAACAGTTCCTGTCAGCGGGTCAGCCGCATCGGGAAAAATTTCAAGAAGAGGAATAAGCGCAAACTGCCTTTGCTTCATGGCTTTGTGCGGAATAGTCAAGTCAGGCTTTTCCATGGCGATAGTCCGGTTGCCAAAAAGCAGAATATCAATGTCCAGTGCGCGCGGTCCTTTGGGAATTTCGCTTGACCTGTCCCGCCCAAAGTCAGCCTCAATTTTATTCACAACTGAAAGAAGCGTCTCAGGCGAAAAAGCAAAACGACCGGAAACTGCAGCGTTATAGAAATCAGGCTGACAGGTGTAATCCTGCGGCGCTGTGATATAAAGCGACGAAACAGCCATCTCTGAAAGAAAGGCGGAAAGGGCTGACACCGCGCCGCGCAGAATGCTTAAAGAATCGCCCGCATTAGATCCAAGACCAAGAACAACAAATTCACCGCCCGCGTTTTCCGGCCTTTCCGTTGCTGCATCTTTCACTGAAAAAGGCTTCCGTCAGGGGCAGAAGAAGGCACAGGCATGGAGCCCTCCGCGTATGCTTTTTCAGGGCTTTCCGCAACAGAGGCGGTTTTTGCGCGGGCAGCCTGTTTCTTCCTGCTAGAATCATCCTGTTCGGCAGTTTTGAGCTTCTGTCCCGGAAAAAGCTTTTCCCTTAAAGCTGCCGTTAAATCAGATGCAATCTCAGGGTTTGTCTCAAGAAATTTAATGGCGTTTTCCCGCCCCTGTCCGATTTTTTCTTCTTTGTAGGCGTACCAAGCGCCTTTTTTGTCTATAAGCTCGTGCTTAACTGCACAGTCAAGAAGGCTTGCAATTGCGGAAATGCCCTTGCCGAAAATAACGTCAAGCTCAACCTTTCTGAAAGGCGGAGCTACCTTGTTTTTTACAACTTTCACGCGCACGCGGTTTCCGACAGCGTTTTCCTCCCCGCGGTCAATAGTTTCGAACTTGCGCACTTCAAGCCTTATAGACGAATAAAACTTGAGAGCGTTTCCGCCGGTTGTGGTTTCGGGGTTTCCGAACATAACGCCTATTTTCATGCGGATTTGATTTATAAAGATAATAATGCACTTTGATTTTCCGATTATGGCTGTCAATTTGCGCAAAGCTTGGCTCATAAGCCTTGCCTGAAGCCCCATGTGCGTGTCCCCCATATCGCCTTCGATTTCAGCCTGCGGCGTCAAAGCCGCAACCGAATCAACCACAATAATGTCTACAGCGCCCGACCGCACAAGGCTTTCTGCAATTTCAAGCGCCTGCTCGCCCGTGTCAGGCTGGGACACCCAGAGGTCTTCAATGTTTACGCCTAAGTTATTTGCGTACTGGGGATCAAGAGCGTGTTCTGCGTCTATAAAGGCCGCAATCCCGCCTGACTTCTGCGCCTCGGCAATGGCGTGAAGGGCAAGTGTAGTCTTGCCGGACGATTCAGGACCGTAAATCTCTATGATTCTTCCGCGCGGATACCCGCCTATTCCAAGTGCCTCGTCCAGCAAAATGCTCCCCGAAGGAATCACTTCAATTCCGGAAGCATCCGTGTTAGTCCCCAGCTTTATAAGGGAACCCTGCCCAAACTGCTTTTCAATTTGAAGCCGCGCCGCCTCAAGCGCTTTAAGCT
>CAZDXD010000075.1:0-6766 GCA_964509415.1 uncultured Treponemataceae bacterium | reverse complement strand
AAATAGCTTATTTACTCTGAATAAATAGCTTATTTACTCTGCGCCAATCGCAAGGCATCGCGCAGCCAAGCCGCTTGAAGCTTCGTTGCGCTTATCGCGCAACTTGCTGCGCGATTCAGCAAGGCTTGCCCTAAAGGGCATCCAAGCTCTGCAAGGCTCCAGGACAAGCCTGTCGCCTCGCAGGGCCTCGCTGGGCCGACTGCCGTCTCTTCTTGATACTTCCCCCAAATACGTGTAGCATAATAATGCTAGACTTTGTGTGCTGCGGGCTCAGGCGGAGCTTTTCTTTTTAAGGTAAGGGTGATGAATGCGGTAAAGTCAAAACTAAAAGTTGTTCAAGCATTGGCGGCAATGGCGATTCCTGCCGTTATAGGCTTTGCCTTGGTTATGGGCGTTGTCTTTTCTGCCGAAGCAAAAAAGACGCAAGACTTGGTGCAGTCGTACACGGAAAGCATCGCGTACGGCATTTCCTCTTTTTTTGCCGAAGCTAGAGCCATAGCTTCCGTCGCCGCAACATTGACTAGCGTGCAGGAGCTTGACTGGAGCAAGGCGGGCTTGGACCTTGCGAGCTTTGTTCGCGTAGCCCCGTATGTCCAAAGAATAACGATGTCAAACACGGAAGGCTACGTTTATGACGCATACGCCACAGGACCCGCAGGCAACCAGTGGCAGGGCGGCAGGCGCACCTATGACAACAGAGACCCCAACGCGGAGCCGGTTAACATCTCCGACCGACCTTACTTTCGCACCCATGTTACGGAGAACCCTAACGGAGAGTTTTTTGCCATTACAAGCGAAGTGTACTTTCCTTACGCGATAGGCGGAAAGGGTTTTGCCAACACCGCATCCATTATAAAGGATGGAAAGGCAATCGGCACGATCAACGTGGCGCAGACGGCGATTGAGCTCTCGCATCTTTACGAGGATATTTCTATAGATTTTCTTGAAAGGTTTGGCAAGGAAGGGCACATATATCTTGTTTCTTTTGACGGCGAGCTTGTCTCTAATCTTTCGTACAACGAGAAATACGGCGCCTATATGGATGAGCTTTTTGCCTCTGACGAGACGGTGCCCGTTTCTGTGCTTGGCGAGGAGGCGACAGCCGCCATTTACGCGGCCGCAGAAACCGACAAGCTCGTTGTGTCCTTTGATATAAACGGGAGATCGCATTATGTCGCGGGCGTTAAAATACCTGCCACGCCATTTGCCGTCTGCCTTGCCGTCTCAAAGCGGCAAATACTTTACACCTCTCGCCTCATTGTAATTATAACGGTGTTCACTTTCTTGCTGACCGCGCTTGTGGGCGGCGTGGTGTTCTTTGTTGTGGTGAGGGATGACTCAAATGGCGGCGGGGGCAAGCCGCGCGGTCCTAAGCGACCTGACAAATACAGGCGGCCAAAAGGCTTTGACGAGCACCTTGCCCCGCCCGTGTTGCCCATTGGCGAGAAGTGAAGGTTCGGTTACAGCTTGCAGCACTAGAAAAAGGCAAGAAGCTCGCCCGCGTGCGCAAAAGCGCCTATTCGTCTCGCTAAACATTTCCTGTACGCCCTCAGCCTCTAAGTTCTAAGCTCTCAATTCTAAGCTCTGAATCGCATTGACGAGGGGCGCTTCCTTGTGCTAGACTGCCTTAAAGCCGCTTCCGGTTTGGCGCGGCTTGTAAAATCTTCCATGTTTACTGGCATAATCGAAGAAAAGGGGTGCGCGGAGGCTATTGAAAGGACTTCCGCCGCAAGCCGCATTTCGGTTTTCTGCCCCGGCATATTCAAGGGGATAGCACTTGGCGACAGCGTCGCCGTGAATGGCGTTTGCCTTACGGTTTCGCTTATTCCGCGCGAAAATGTCTTTACAGCCGATGTAATGCCCGAAACATTCCGCCGCAGCAATCTTGCCCTCCTTCAGGCGGGAGATTCCGTAAACCTTGAGCGCGCCATGCCCGCTAACGGAAGGTTTGGCGGGCACATTGTCGCGGGGCATATTGACGGCACGGGAAAGGTTTTAAGCCTAAAACCGGAAGGCAACGCCGTGCTGATGACGGTATCCGCGCCTGCGGAAATACTGCGCTATGTCGCGCTTAAAGGCTCAATCGCCATTGACGGGGTTAGCCTCACTGTTGCCGCAGTCGATTCCGCGAGCTTTACCGTAAGCCTCATTCCCTTTACCGCGTCAGAAACAACGCTCCTTGACAAGCGGACGGGCGACCCCGTAAACCTTGAAACCGACATTATCGCCAAGTATGTAGAAAAGCTCATGCAGCAAAGGGAAGGCTCACAGCTTACGCTTGACATGCTAAAAGAAAATGGCTTTTGTTGACCCATCAGTTTAAGGAGAAAAGTTTTAACGATTATGGAATACCAGACGATTGAAGAGGCTTTGCAGCAGCTCCGCGCGGGAAAGTGCATTCTTGTAACCGATGACCCTGACAGGGAAAACGAGGGCGACTTGATTTGCGCAGCGCAGTTTGCCTCTACCGAAAACGTAAACCTTATGGCAAGCGAGGCAAAGGGGCTTATATGCATGCCGATGAGCCGCGACAACGTGCAGCGCTTAGGTCTTTTTCAAATGGTGCCCAAAAACACCGACAACCACGAAACAGCTTTTACCGTTTCTATTGACCACAAGGACACCACAACTGGGATTTCCGCCGTTGAGCGCGGGCTTACGGCACGCATGGCGGCAAGCCCCGCCTCTCTTCCCGGAGACTTCCGCCGTCCCGGGCATATGTTCCCGCTTGAAGCTAAGGCAGGCGGCGTGCTTGAGCGGGGCGGCCACACGGAAGCTACCGTAGACTTGCTGCGGCTTGCTGGATTAACGCAGGTGGGGCTTTGTTGCGAAATAATGGAAGATGACGGCACAATGATGCGCGGCAAGCGCCTTGCGGAATTTGCCAAGAGGCATAATCTTGCCTTTATCACGATAAGGGAAATACAGCGATACCGGCGCAAAAACGACAGCTTTGTGGAAGAGGTAGCGCGCGCCAAGCTCCCTACCCTGCACGGCGAGTTTGAGCTCTACGGCTTTCGCAACACTATAACGGGGGATGAGCACGCGGCCCTTGTCATGGGGGACGTTGCCGACGGCGCGCCCGTTCTTTGCCGCGTGCACTCCGAATGCCTTACGGGAGACGTGTTCGGCTCATTCCGCTGCGACTGCGGAGACCAGCTTCACCGCGCCATGCAAATGATTAAGGAGGAGGGGCGCGGCGTTATTGTCTATCTTCGCCAAGAAGGGCGCGGCATAGGGCTTCTTAACAAAATACGCGCGTACAAGCTGCAAGAGGACGGGCTTGACACGGTAGAAGCCAATGTCAGGCTTGGCTTTGCCCCCGACCTGCGCGACTACAGCGTCGGCGCGCAAATCCTCAAGCACTTGGGCGTTTTTTCGCTCAAATTGATGACAAACAACCCCGAAAAAATCGCCGAGCTTGACGAGTATGGCATAAATATCGCGGAGCGCATTCCAATCGACATCCCAGAGCGCCCCGAAAACCTTAAATACCTTAAAACAAAGCAATTCAAGATGGGACACTATTTGCATTTTTAACGGAAACAGGAGGCAGTTATAATGAAAACACTGGAAGGCGTTTATGACGGAAAAGGCTTGAAAATAGCCATTGTAGCAAGCCGCTTTAACGAGTTTATCACATCAAAGCTTATAAGCGGCGCGAGGGATGCCCTTTTGCGGCACGGCACGGAAGACGATGACATTACGCTCGCTTGGGTTCCCGGCGCGTTTGAAATCCCTTCTGCTGCGAAAAAGCTGGCAGAATCAGGCGCGTTTGACGCTGTTATTTGCCTAGGAGCTGTAATACGCGGGGCGACAAGCCACTATGATTATGTCTGCGCGGAAGTGTCTAAAGGAATCGCCCAGATTGCGCTTGCAACAGGCGTGCCTGTCATATTTGGCGTTCTTACAACAGACAACATTGAGCAGGCGATTGAGAGAGCCGGCACAAAGGGCGGCAACAAGGGCTTTGACTGCGCCCATGACGCAATAGAAATGGCGCGCCTTTTCCGAAAGATAGAAAAGTAAGAAAAGCGGCGCAATCAACGCGGGGCGGGCAACTCAAAAAGGCACGCGCCCGCGAATGCTGCGCGCAAGCGTGAGCTTGTCCGCGTATTCAAGGTCGCCGCCTACAGGGATTCCAGACGCAAGCCTTGTTATCGCGACTCCTGTCGGCTTTAGCAGCCGCTGAATGTAGAGAGCTGTTGTGTCTCCTTCTACTGTGGGGTTTGTCGCGAGGATAATTTCGGTTATGCCTTCGCTTTGCACCCTTTCTGCGATTTTTTGCAAATTAAGCTGTTCAGGCCCGATTCCTTCAAGCGGGGCAATTACCCCGCCCAAGACATAAAAAAGCCCGTTGTATTCGCGGGTTGCCTCTATTATCTGCACGTCCTGCGGCTGCTCCACAATGCAAAGCGTTTTGCGCTCCCGCATGGGATCTGAGCATATTTCGCAGGTGTCATTTTCTGTGTACGAACCGCAAATCTTGCACGGGTGTATCTTTTCGTGCAGGACGGCAATGTCTTCTGCAATCCTGCGGCAAAACGCTTCGTCCTGCCGCAAAAGAAAATGAGCAATCCTTAAAGCGCTCTTTTTCCCTATTCCGGGAAGGCGCGAAAAGCTTTCTATTACATCATCAAGGGCGTTCATGGCTCAAAAAAGATTAATGCTTTAATGCATTTTAGACTGGCATACCAGGCAATCCTGAAATGGCCGCTGCGTTGCCAATTTTAGCTTTAATCGCTTCCCTCGCCTTTTCCATCGCGTCAGTATGCGCAGCGACAATCAAGTCTTGCAGCATTTTGATGTCGCGCGGGTCAACGGCTATCGGGTCAAGGTCAATGGCAAGCATTTCAAAGTGCCCGTTGACCGTAACGCGCACAATTCCACCGCCGGATGAGCCCGTAACATTGATGGATACAAGATCCTCCTGCATCTTTTCCACCTGTTCCTGAAGCGCCTTTGCGTTTTTCATCAAATCAAAAGGGTTAATGTTCATGTTTCCTCCGTATCTTCATCGCGCTCATCGCGCTGTTCTTTCAAGCCTAAATGCGCTGCCGATGCCTCCTGCCTTATAACCTGTCCCTTAAAGACATTGCACACGGTTTCCACCTCAGGCGGCAGCGACGGCTCAAGATAGCTTTCGGCGGGAGATGCCATATTGATAGAAAGGCTTACCTCCTCGCCTAAAAGCTCACATATTGCCTTTTGCACCTCGCCTTTTTTGGCTTCCATTCGCTTGAACGAAAGCGGATTTGAAATTAAAAAAGATATTTCATTTCCGCTTCTTTTCCAGCTTGAGCTTTGAGGAAAAATCGCGGAAAGCATTGGCTCTGAATGCGAAAAAAACTTAAGGAGAGCCTTTGGAAGCTCCGCCAGCGGCATGGCTTTCCCCGCGCGGGGAATTTCCGGCGCTTGAGGCGGAATCTCTTTAGCCGCGGGCTCTTCGGCGCGGGGCTCCGCTTCCTTAGAAGCGGCAAGCTCGCTAAAGCCCCATGCTTTTTCCGCCTGTGCAGGCTCGCTTGCCGCGGGCGACGGACTTGGGGATAATGCGGGCGGCTTTTGCCGCGGCGCCCCGCCTCCCGCTATAATGTCCCGCGCAGCGCGGAAAGCCTTTTGCAGCTCATCGGGGCTTACAAGGTCAGAAAGCCAGCAAAGCCTCGCAACGGCAAGCTCAAGCTCGCAGCGGGCATCAAGGGAATAGCGCACATCGCGGTAAAGGCCGAGCATAATTTCTAGCGCCTTTTCCGCATGGCTTATTCCCCACGCCCTTGCAACCTCTTCCGAAAAGCGTTCAGGCTTTTGTCCCAGAATGGATTCCTTTGTTATTCCAGCCTTGACAAAAAGCAGATTCCTAAAATAGTCCGCAAAGTCGGTTATTATCTGTTCAACAGAAATGCCTGCCTGAAAGATGGCATCCAGCATGGAAAGAGCCGCGGCGGGGTCTTTTTTTGCGCAAGACTCCGCAAGGGCGTTTATTTCATCAAAGCCCGTGATTTTAAGCTTATCCTGTATTTTGCTGAATGTTATATGCCCATCAGAAAAAGATGCCACCTGATCAAAAAGCATATACGAATCGCGCACGCTTCCGTTTCCCTGCCTTGCAATCCAATAGAGAGCCTCGCTTTCAGCTTCAATGCCGCTTTCGGCCGCGGCTTCTTCAAGCGCGTTTTTGACAAGCTCAACGGGCACAAGCCTGAAATTGAACTGCTGGCAGCGGCTTTTTATTGTCGCAGGAACTTTATGAAGCTCGGTAGTCGCGAATATAAAAACAACGTATGGCGGCGGCTCTTCTATTGTCTTTAGAAGCGCGTTAAACGCACTTGTGGAAAGCATGTGAACTTCATCGATAATGTAGATTTTATATTTGCAGGCGTTCGGGGGAAAAAGAATTTCGTCCTTTATTTGGCGCACGTCGTTTACGCTGGTGTTTGACGCGCCGTCTATCTCTATTACGTCAAGGCTTGAGCCTTTCGCGATTTCAGTGCAAGCGGTGCAAACCCCGCAGGGCGAGGGCACTGGGCCTTTTTCGCAATTAAGCGCCTTTGCAAGGATTCGTGCCGAAGTGGTTTTTCCGCAGCCCCTTGGCCCTGAAAAAAGATATGCGTGGGCGATTTTCCCTGACGCGATGGATTTTTGCAGAGTTGCTGAAACAAAGTCCTGCCCGATAAGATCTTCAAAGCGCTGCGGCCTTCGCCTTGAAGCTGTCCCTTCAAATGGCATAAAGCTAAGAATAGCACAAAAAAGAAAAAAAAACAGCCGCAGG
>CAZDXD010000074.1:4709-6826 GCA_964509415.1 uncultured Treponemataceae bacterium | reverse complement strand
TCTTGCCCGCCTCGCGCTCCGCGATGCACTTCAGCTTTAATCCAGCGCTGTACTGTCTGCGTTTTTCTTGCATTTTTCTCTCCTTCCGCTCGCCTTCTTCAGAGGCAAATGAGGGATTGAAAACTGTTACCAAAACGGGGTGCAGATCATCGCTCCGAAGAAATCGCTACGCAACTTTTGCCGCATTTGCGAGGGTAAAATCGGCTCTTGCACTTCCCTCCCGCCTGCTGTATTATTGCGCTATACTTCACCGCAAAAGGAGCCCCATCAATGATGGACTTTGTGTTCTGCACGGACAAGAACTACCTAAAAGGCTACGGGGTGCTAATGCTCTCCATATTGCGATTTACCCCCCCCCCCCTGTAACTGAGAGCCTGCGCTTCCATGTTTTAAGCGACGACCTAGACGAAGCCGACAAAGCCATCCTGTAAGGCATTGCCTCAAGGCGGGAGAACACCGAAGTTGCCTTTTACTCGCCTGCCAAGCTGCTTTCCAAAGAAGAGACCGAAGCGATAGACAAAAGCCTAGTCAACAGAAAAAGCTGGACAAAAGAGTGCTATTACCGCATTTTAGCGGCGGACCTCTTGCCGCAAGACGTGCACCGTGCGCTCTACCTTGACGGCGATGTAATATGCACGGGGGGCTTAGAAGAGCTTTTTAACATTGACCTAAAGGGCTACCCCGCCGCTATGTGCATTGAACGCGGAACATCACAGATATACACTTACAACCGCTTAGGCTACCCACCGCAGGACGGCTACTTTAACAGTGGCGTTATTCTCTTTGACCTTGACCTGTGGCGCAAGGAGAATATTAGTCGGGCAATGTTTAGTTTTTTAACCGCTAACCTAAAAAAGCGCTTGTTCCTTGATCAAGACGTAATCAACGCCTGCCTGCACGGAAAAATCTTTCAGCTTGATTTTGCATACAATGTAGACCCAGCTTGCTTTAATGTTTTTTATTGGCTTAAAGAAGAAAAGAGCAATTACTACGCACAAACCACGCAGTACCTGCCAAAGAGCGAGTGGCCCGCCCTCCGCGCGGGCGTTGAGAACCCGCGCCTTGTGCACTTTTGGGGAATTAAGCCTTGGTATAAAGAAGCTGACAACCCCTTTACCCCTGTGTGGCGCTACTTTTACGCGCAGTCGCCGTGGGCAAATGAGCGGCTTGAATACCGTAACCTGCCGTTAAAGGCAAGAATAAAGCGGCTAGGGCGCAAGACGCTAGAGCGGCTTAATCTTATTGCGCCTGTAAACCCGCCCTACCCGGAAGAGGTGTACAAGATAGCGCAAGGAGTGCTGGATAGGTTGATTGAAGAAGATACCCGCTTGCGGTGAAGCAAACCTTGGCGGCGGTCTACAAACTACAGACTATTATTGACATATCCCTATCGCGGCTGGTAATTTGTATATAAGGGGAGATGAGCTTATGGATACTGCCAAGATATTTGAAAGCGAAGGAATCCAAGCGGTGCAGCTTCCAGCTAAGTTTCGCTTTGACGGCAATGAAGTGTTTATAAAGCGCTATGGAGATGCAGTAGTTCTGTTGCCAAAAGAGTCCGCATGGCAAACGCTTTTACATGCCCTTAAGAGCTTTGATGCCGACTTTATGGAAGATGGGAGATGTCCCGAAAAAGCGATTACGCGGGAAGAGTTGTAAATGTACATGCTTGACACCAACATTTGCATTTACGCTATAAAAAACAAGCCTGAACAAGTGTTTCGCAGACTGAAAGACAATATTAGCGCGGGGCTTTGCATTTCTGCTATTACGCTTGCAGAACTTGAGTACGGCGTGGAAAAAAGCTCAAAAGTTGAAAAGAACAGGGCTTCTCTTGCGGAGCTTGTTTCCGTTCTTGAAGTTTTGTCCTTTGATAATCGTGCGGCTATCGAATACGGCGAAATCTGCGCTTATTTGCAAAAGTCGGGAACTCCCATAGGGACAATGGACACGCTTATCGCGGCTCACGCAAAAGCTGAAGGGAAAATCCTTGTAACAAACAATGAAAGAGAGTTTTCCCGCATACCTGACCTTAAAATTGAAAACTGGGTGTGACTTTAGCACCCGCGCACTGAATAACTGCTTGCATTGCTCTAACTCAAAACTTGAAACTCCAA
>CAZDXD010000074.1:0-4609 GCA_964509415.1 uncultured Treponemataceae bacterium | reverse complement strand
CTCCAACTCTACCCGCTCCCCGCTAAATATGCTATAACCGTGCCATGAACCCTTCCGCGGAGTATGCCCAAAACCGCCTTTTTGAGCTTAAAAGCGATGAGGTCTTTGTCGCCTTTCAAAGTTCGCTTTTGCCGACGCTGCCAAAGGAGGCGATTATTGGTGTGCGCACGCCCGCGCTGCGCAAGCTCGCAAAAGAGCTTAGCGGGACATCCGCCTTTTCCGCAGATGAGTTTATGCGCGAGCTGCCGCACCAGTTCTTTGAAGAGAACAACCTGCACATTCTTCTTTTAAGCTCAATCAAGGACTATGAGGAGTGCATCATCCAAATGGAACGTTTTCTTCCATTTATTGACAACTGGGCTACCTGCGACATTGGGCTTCCGGCAGCGCTTGCAAAAAGTCCTGACAGGCTTTTGCCTAAAGTGGAAAGCTGGCTACAAAGTGATAAGCCTTACACCGTGCGCTTTGCGGTGGGCGCGCTCCTTACAACGTACATGGGCGAGAACTTTCGCCCCGAATACCTTGCGCTTGTCGCCTCCGTCAGCTCTTCAGAATACTATGTCAACATGATGCGTGCCTGGTATTTTGCGACTGCGCTTGCAAAGCACTGGGATGCTGCGCTTCCCTTTATTGCGAAAAGCCGCCTTGACACATGGACGTACAACAAGGCAATACAAAAAGCCATTGAAAGCGCCCGCATTTCCCCTGATTGTAAGGCGTATCTTAAAACGCTTAAAAAAAGCGCGAAAGCGGATGCAGGCGCAACGCTATGAATATTATTCTGTTTGAAGAAAATGAGCGCTTTTTTCCGTCTTCGGATGAAAGGTGTTTTCATATTAAAAAAGTGCTTAAAAAGAAAAAGGGCGACTCTTTTGCGGCGGGAATTATTGACGGCTTTACCGGCCGCGCGGTGATTACAGAAGAGAGCGCTAAAGGCATTTCGTTTTCGTTTTCGCCTGAGCTTCCCCCTGCGCCGCTTTATCCTATAAGGCTTTTAATTGGCTTTCCGCGCCCTATTCAGCTTAAAAGGCTCTTGCGTGCGGTTGCAAGCTTGGGCGTTTCAGGAGTAATTCTCTGCGGGACAGACTTGGGCGAAAAGTCCTATATGCGTTCAGGGCTTATTGAAGGAAGGGGCGCGCGCGCCGCAGCGATTGACGGCGCAATGCAGGCGGGATTTTCCGCTATTCCTTCCATAGAAAGAGCAGAAACGCTTGACGCTGCTCTCAACATGATAGAAAGCTCATTCCCCGCCGCGCATAAAGTCCTCCTTGACACGGCGACAATAGACGGCGGGCAGCCGCCCATTTTAGGGAGCGATGCCCGCGACGAGCCCGGTGCTATTAATAGGAAGATTACTGCGGATAAACCGCTCTTTCTTGCCATTGGAAGCGAGCGCGGCTGGACAGAAAGAGAAAGAAGCCTTTTTGCTTCCTTCGGCTGGGAACCGCGAAGCCTTGGGCGGCGCATTCTGCGCACGGAAACCGCCGCGGATGCCGCCTGCGCCATTGCTCTTTCCGCTTTTGGCTTTTGGGGCTGACAGGGCAGCTGGCAGGCGACACGTGCGTGGCATCGAAATTTTTTCGCGCTTTCTTGATTGACAGCGCATGCCGCGCGTCTATATATTTAGGCTTACCTTATTTTGCAGGGGAATGGAAAGCGCTATGGAAATGGAAAAACAAACAATAGAGCGGGAGCTTGCGCAGGTCAGGGAGCAATTCAGGCAGTGCAGTTATTCGCTTTTTGTAATTGGCGACAGCGTGCGTCAGGACATTCTTGTCCTTTTAAGCGAGCGGCTCGACACAGGCATGAATGTAACGGAGATTACGGCAAATATAGACCTTTCACGCCCCGCCGTTTCGCACCACCTAAAAGTGCTAAAAGACGCGGGGTTTGTTACCTCTGTAAAAAAGGGAACTCAAGTTTTTTACTTTATTGACATGGCGATGCCCTTTGCCAAATTGAAGGAGCTTGTAGTAAGCCTTGATAAGATTACCGCGAAAATAAAGGCGCAAAAAGGCGAAAATCAAACGCGCGGTACGGCAGGGGCTAACGCTACTTAAACACGCGGTTTCGCAAGTTTTCCATGCGCCTATCCATGTCAGCGCATATCTCGGCGCACTCATGCAGCTCCCTAGAAATTTCTGCCTGCTCGCTTTCGGGGATGTCCTTTTTGTAGCGTATCTTGTGGTCAACGCTCGCCCAAAAGTCCATAGCGATTGTTCTAAGCTGCACCTCGACGCGCATTTCCCGCTTTCCCTGCTCTAAAAAGATGGGCACCTCAACAATAAGATGAAGACTGCGGTAGCCGCCGGGCTTTGGGTTTTCGATGTAATCTTTGCGCTCGATAAGCCTCACGTCGTCCTGCTTTAAGAGGCAGTCCGCCAAAAGGTAAATGTCATCTATAAATGAGCAAATAACGCGCACGCCCGCCACGTCGTTTATATTTTCTAGAATGCCGCTGATGCTTACCGGGAGATGTCGCGACTGAATTTTCTTTGCAATGCTTTCGGGGCTTTTAAGGCGCGACTTTATGCTTTCGATTGGATTTCTGTCATATTGAAGCGAAAACTGCTCGTTCAAAACCTTGAACTTTGTTTCAACCTGCATCATCGCGCAGCGGTAATAGGACATAAGGATTTGGAAGAGTTCCACGTTTTTCCTAAAGAGTGCGGCAATGTTTGAGTCAATAAAATCGCGGAAAAGGAAGTTGCGGAAATTGTCTAAAAGCATGGCTTGTCCCTGCGGAAACATCTCCTGTGTAAAAAGCCTTGCCGGCTGTCTCATGCCTAAATAACAGCGGCGCGGGAATTGCGTAACAGAAATAACAGAATGTTATGGGGATTCAGCTGGCAGTTGAATACAAAAACGAATAATCCATATATATCTCTTTTTAGGAGGCTTAAAAAGAGATATGGCAGGACGTTATCAGAATCTAGTTGTATGGAAAAAGTCAATCGATTTAGTGGCGCAGATATGTTTGCTTATTCGCTTGCTCCCCAAAGAAGAAATATACGCGCTTGGTGATCAAATGCTCCGTGCGGCAATTTCAATTCCGTCAAACATAACAGAGGGAGAAGCCCTCGGCGGCAAGGATTTTGTCCGCTTTTTGAAAATAGCAGATGGCTCGCGTATAAAGCTAGAAACGCAAATGGCGCTATGCGTGCGCCTAAAGTACTTGACCAGTGCGGATGTTGAGAGCGCCTTAAACGCTTTGGGAGAAATTGGCAAGATGCTTAGCAGACTTATAAGAAGCTTACAGCCTCCTGCCAACAGCCTACAACTCTAGGGTAATCCAGCTTCCAGCTAAATTAAAGCCCGCCTTTCTTTACTTCAAAGTGAGAGAACTCCATGGAGAACGAGCCTCGCCCCTGCGTTACGGAGCGGAGCGCAGTAGAAAACCCGAACATTTTTGCCATAGGCGCTTTCGCGTGCACAATCTCGGCAGAGGGCTTTGACTCAAGGCCAGAAACAAGTCCGCCGCGCTGGGTAACAAGGCTGATCGCGTCGCCTACAAAGTCTTTGGGGCAAAAGATGTCAACGCTCATTACAGGCTCAAGCAGCTCTGGGCTCGCTTGCCTGCACGCCTCGTCAAAGGCAATGGACGCGGCTGCCTCAAACGCAAAGAGGGTAGCCTCAAACTCGTTGTAAACAAGTGAGAGGAGCGTTACCGAGACATCAACGCAGGGGTAGCCGTAGCGAATGCCGGAAAGAAAAGCCGCATTCACGGCGCTTTCTATCGCGTCAAAGACCTCCTGCGGCGCGTCTGTCTTTTTGGCGGCATTGACAAAGGCGTTCCCAGCGCCGCGCTCAACGGGCTCCACTTTAAGCGTAACAATTGCCGACATTTCCTTGCCGCCAATGTTTTTGCTAAAATGCTCCGTGTATTCGGCCTGCACTGTAACGGATTCGCGGTAAGTTACCTGCGGTGCGCCAACCCGTGCTTCAACCTTAAAGTCCTCAAGCATTCTTGTAACAAGCACTTCAAGGTGAAGCTCGCCCATGCCGGAAATCAAAATCTGGCCTGTTTCGGCATCTTCCCTAAAAAGGAAGGTGGGGTCCTCCTTAGAGAGAATCTCAAGCGTCTCTTTAAGCCTGTCGCGCTCTGAAAGCGTTTTAGGCTCAACGGCAACGGAGATTACAGGCTCTGGAAAGCGAATTTTTTCGAGCAAGACGGGCATGCCTTCGGATGCTAAAGTGTCGCCCGTTTGTGCAAATTTAAGGCCGACAAACACGCCGATGTCGCCGGCGGAAATTTCCTGCATGGGCTCCGACTTGTTCGAATGCATTCGCAAAATGCGGTTTACCCGCTCCCTCTTTTTTTTGCCTGCGTTGTAAACTTGCGAGCCCGCCGAAATTTTCCCCGAATACATTCGCACATAGCAAAGCGCGCCCGCCTCCCTGTCGTACTGAATCTTAAAGACAAGACCTGCCGGAATGCCTGACGGGTCGCAGGGAAGCGCTACCTCGGTTTCCTTCTTTGCGTGAAAGGCTTGCGGCGGGGCAACCTCATCGGGCGCGGGGAGGTAGTCAACTATGGCATCCAAAAGCGGCTGAATGCCTCTGTTTTTCTTCGCGCTTCCGCAAAAAAAGGGCACAAAGTCCCGCGCTA
>CAZDXD010000073.1:0-6879 GCA_964509415.1 uncultured Treponemataceae bacterium | reverse complement strand
TGAATAAATAGCTTATTTACTCTGCGCCAATCGCAAGGTATCGCGCAGCGTAGCCTGCCGATAGGCAGGCAAGCTTCCAGCGGATCGCGCAGCGCAGCCCGCTACTGCGGGCAAGCATCTAGCGGATCGCGCAGCGTAGCTTCTAGCGGATCGCGCAGCGCAAGCTTCCAGCGAATCGCGCATGGAGCGCCTAAACATGGCCGCAGAGGAGACACAGCAAGGGCTTTGAGTTTTGTTCTAATTAGGCTTGCAAAAAATTTGCGAAAGATTATTGACACTGCCACAAAATGTCCGCTTGCGGCGGTAATTCAGACACAATTATGACGGTAATTCAATCACAATTACGGCCGTAATTCACGGCGCAATTCCTTTGATTACAAAAAAGCAACTAACTGAATTCCCCTTGAGAAAACCACGCGGCAGTGATAGGCTTATTGCCGTGCCTTCAGGAAAAATCATGACAATTTCGGAGCTCACTTCCCTTATAAAGGAGCTGCTTGAGGGGGCGTTCCCCGTGATAGAGGCGGAGGGCGAAATCTCTAACCTGCGGCCCGCGTCATCGGGGCACTTGTATTTTACGCTTAAAGACAGCATGAGCGCGATTAGCGCAGTCATGTTCAAAAACAAGGCTAAATCCTTGCCCTTTAAGCCTAAGGACGGCGACATGGTGCGGGTTGCAGGCAGCCTTTCTGTCTACGGCGCGCGAGGCACTTACCAGATTGTCGTTGAGGCGATGGAGCCTTCAGGCGAGGGCGCAATCCTTAAAATGCTTGAAGAGAGAAAGCGCCTTATCGCCGCTGAAGGGCTTTTTGACGAAAGCCGAAAACGCAAGCCTTCGATGTTTCCGCGCAGGGTTGCTGTAATTACAAGCCCCACGGGGGCGGCGGTGCGGGACATTTTGCAGGTTCTTTCAAGGAGAAACCCCGCCGTGTCAATCGTTATACTCCCCGCAAAAGTGCAGGGGGAAGGGGCGGCGGAAGAACTCCGCGCGCGGCTTGAAACCGCAAACAGGTTTGATATGGCGGACACAATTATAATAGGGCGCGGCGGCGGCTCCCTTGAGGACTTGCTCCCCTTTTCTGATGAAGCGCTTGTGCGGGCGGTTGCGGTGTCAAAAATTCCCGTTATAAGCGCGGTGGGGCACGAAATAGACTGGGCGCTTTGCGACTTTGCGGCTGACGTAAGGGCGCCGACGCCGTCCGCGGCGGCTGAGCTTGCAAGCGCCCCGCTTTCTGAAATCGTCAGCATAATAGAAGATTCCGCGCAGACGCTTGTGGCGGAAATAAGCCGCCAAATTAATAATGCAAAAAACAGGGCGGCGCTTTTTTCTGCGGAAAACATGGAAATCCGCCTTAGAAGCATTGTCAACCCTGTTATGATGCGCTTTGATACGTTAAAGGATGAGCTTATCGGCGCGGTAAAGGAAAAAGCGGATGAGGCGCGGCACGCTTTTATGCTGCAAAAGGAAAAGCTTAAAAGCGCCGACCCCGAAGCCGTGCTTGCACGCGGCTTTTCCATTGTAAAAAATGCCGCGACAGGAGCTGTCGTTACCGACGCGGCTTCCCTTAAGGCGGGCGACATTCTCGCGATAACGCCTTTAAGGGGCGGCATTTCCGCTTCGGTTACGGAAGTGCGCAGCGGACGCTGACGCTGAAAAATTCATAAGCGCGCGCAAGGAGAAAAGATGGCAAGGGAGAAAAAAGACGGCGCAGCTAAAAAAAGCGGTGATGCCAGCTTTGAAGAAAAACTTGAAAGGCTTCAAGCTCTTTCGGATGAAATTAAAAACCCCGGCACGGGGCTTGAGGAAGCTCTTTCCATTTTTGAAGAGGGAATTGCGCTTGCAAAATCCCTTGAAAACGAGCTCAACCGGATTGAAAGCAAAATCCAAATTTTGATTAACAATCCGCAAAAGCCTGAAGAAAAGCCGGAGCTTGACCTTTTTTCTTCCTTGACGGAAGAATAGCTGCGCCACTATGGAAAGAATTGACGCAAAAGGCGAGGAACTCAAGCGGGAAAATTTCCGTCCTGTAAGGGAGCTTTCCGCCGAAACCGCGCAGAAAATAGCCGCAGGTGAAGTTATAGAGCGCCCCGCATCCGCTTTAAGGGAGCTATTGGACAACGCAATCGATTCAGGGGCGGGGCGCATTTCTGTAGAAATTGAAAAAGGCGGCATGGAGCGCATTTGCGTAAGCGATGACGGCTGCGGCATGACAAAAGAAGACCTTGCCCTATGCATTAAAAACCACACGACAAGCAAAATCACATCGGCGCAAGACTTGCTTTCAGCAAGCACGCTCGGCTTTCGCGGGGAGGCTCTCGCTTCAATAAGCGCCGTCTGCCGCCTCGAAATTACATCTGCAAGGGAGGGAAAAGCCTTCAAAATCATTCCGGGCGGGAAAGTCATCCCCGCTGTAAGGAGCAAGGGCACTTTAGTAGAGGCGGCAGGGATATTCGAGAACTTCCCCGCCCGCAAGCAGTTTCTCAAGCGCCCGGCGGCTGAAACCGCTTTGTGCAGGCAGGTTTTTAATGACAAGGCTCTTGCTTGGCCTGAAATTGAATTCCGCCTAAGCTTAGACGGCTCGCCGCGCGCTGTCCTAAAGCCTGCCGCCTCCTTTAAGGAACGCTGCCTTGACGTTCTAAAGCCGCAGGAAGGGGCAACGTTTTTCCATGAAATTAAAGGAAGCGGAAGCGCGTTTAGCTTTACCGCCGTGCTTGGAAGCCCTGAAGTTTCAAGGAGGGACAGGAGATTTCAGCTTGTCTTTGTAAACGGCAGAAGAATAAGCGACTTTGGCTTGCAGCAGGCTGTAGAATTTGGCGCGGAGGGAAGATTCCCGAACGGGCTTCATCCTTTTTTCTGCCTTTTTATTGAATGCGCCCCGCGAACTGCTGACTTTAACATACACCCCGCAAAAAAAGAAGTGCGCTTTCTTGACCCTGCTGAAATTCACCATGCGGTAAGCACGGCTTGCAGGGAGTTTTACAGATCCGGGCTGACGGCTCGGCACGAAAGCGCGGGCGAATCCGCAAAACCGGACACGGCTTTTGAGTTTGCGGCTATGGAAACAGCAGACAACCCGCTCGTCCGCCTGCGGCGGACAGGCTATGCGCCTGCGTACGGACGGAAATACAATGGCGGCGACACTTACGCGCCTTCTGCGGTCTATGCGCCTTCTTCAGCGCGGCTTGCGGCCGAATACGCCAGAGAAGCGGCAGAATATGCAGATGGCGCGGCGATTGCGGACATTCCGCAGGATTTCAGGTTTTTAGGGCAGGTGCTCGGCACGTTTATTGCCGTTGAAAAGCAAGGCAGGCTTTTTTTAATTGACCAGCACGCCGCGCACGAGAGAATAATATATAACGAAATTCTCTCATCGCGCGGCGAAAAACAGGAATTGCTTGTGCCATACAGGATAAACTCACCTGACAGGCAGACCGACAGCAAGCTCCGCCGCAAGCAAGAAGAACTTTACGGCGCGGGCTTTACGCTACAAGACGAGGGCGAAGGCTTGTGGCTTGTGACAACTGTTCCTCTACGCTGGACTGGCACGGAAAAAGACCTTCGCGCCGAGCTTTTAGACGGCGATGCGGAGCCTGACACGCTGGTTTCGCGCCTTTATGCATCGGAGGCGTGCAGATCAGCGTGCAAGGACGGGGATATTCTTGACCCTGCCGCGGCGAGAAACCTTGCCGCTAAAGCGCTCGCGTTGCCGGAGCCTTTTTGTCCGCACGGAAGGCCGGTTTACACGGAAATCACGCGGGAAGAGCTTTTCCGCAGGGTAAAAAGGACTTGAGCTAGAGCGTCATTAAAATAGAGCGCACCTCGTCAGCGCGAGCGTAGGCGGGATTCCTGTCGATTAAGCTCTGGAACGTGGACCTAGCGGCTTCTTTATCCCCAAGGCTTACATAGATTTTACCAAGCTCGTAAGAAGCGTCCCAGCATTCGCTATCCAGCTTGAGCAAGTCGATATAGCAATCCCTCGCGCTTTCAGGAAGTCCCGCGCTTACATAAGCGGAAGCTAGATTCTGCCTGATTTCAACATCGTTGGGGCTCAAGCTCACCGCCTTTTCATAGTGCTCCACGGATTTGTCGTACATCTCTTTCAACCCGTAAGCTTTTCCGAGATTGTTGTTCACCTCAAGGTTATCGCTTTCGGCTTCATACGCCGCTGTAAACTGGGCAAGAGCATCGTCAACGCGCTCGGCATCAAGATAAATATTGCCAAGATTGATGCGCGGCTTAACGTATCTGGGGTCGGCGGCTATTGACATGGCGTACTGCCTAAGCGCGGTGTCTGCAATTCCGCTTCTTTCGGCTGCAAGCCCGTATGTATAAAGGAAAACCGCGTTGGAGCTTTCGGCTTCGGCGGCTTTTCTAGCGTACTCGAGAGCCCGCTGGCTTTGCCCAAGCTCAAGAAGAACGGATGCCATATTGTAATTTGTCTGCGCATCGTCAGCGCCAAGCGAAAGCGCCTGGCTAAAGTACTTTTCGGCTTCGGAATAGTTCCCCATCATGCTGTAAACCGCGCCAAGCTCCCGCAAGGCGGAAACATTTTGCGGCTCGTCTGCAAGCGCCTTTAGGTAGCTTTCCGCCGCGCCCGCGTAATCGCCCATGCGGTCAAGAACCCTGCCGATTTCAATATGCGCGCGAGGGTAGGAAGGCCTTAGCGATACAGCCTGCCTAAAAGAGGAGAGAGCCCTGCTGTACGCGCCTTGTGCCCTCTGGCTCATGCCAAGATTGAAAAAAGCCGACTCAAAGGAAGGATTGAGCTCCACTGTTTTCTGGAAGCACTCTTCCGCCTGCGCGTAGCGGCGCATTCCATAATATTTTCTTCCAAGCTCATAGACATAAAGATAATTCTGCGGATCGAGCCTCGCGGCATTTTCAAGGTCGGCGAGAGACAGCGCGTCATTGCCCAGCTCCGAGTGAATTTCGGAGCGCACATATCTTGCCGGAGCGTACGCCGCGTCGGCAGAAACAGCCTTGTCCGCATACCCAAGCGCCGTGTCAAGCGCCTGGTTTCGCGCGGCGGCATTTTCTGCCTTTCGCGCGGCTTCAAGCAGGCTTTGAGCCATCTCCGTATATTTCTGCGCCGCGAAAGACGGATCGCCATCGGAAAGAAGGCTTTCTGCCCTTTCAAAATCCGACAAAGCCGAGCGCAGATTGCCCGACTGCGCGGAAGCCGCGCCGCTTTCCACAAGCGAGTCAATTTCCGCCATTCTGCGGGCGGTCTCCTGCTGTTGGGCAGCACGCTCGGCGGCAAGCCGCGTCTCTTCAGCCGCTTGCTTTTCCGCTTGCGCGGCGCGGGCAAGTTCGCGGGCAGCATTGAGCGAAGGGTCAAGCGCCAAAGCCTTGTCAGTATACTCAATCGCCGCGTCAAGCGCTCTTGTTTTATTAGCGGCGTTTGAAGTTTTCCGCGCCGCGTCAATCAGGGATTCCGCCATTTCTGCATACTTTTGCGCCGCGAAAGAAGATTCGCCTTCAGGGAGATTATCCAAAAGATTGTCTGCCCTTCCAAAGGCAGAAAGAGCGGAAGGTATATTACCCGACTGCGCGGATGCCCTGCCCTGCTCTATAATCGAGTTAATGTCTTCGCGCGCGGTTTCGCGCCCTTGAGTTTCGCGTTCCCGCGCGGCACGCTCAGCGGCAAGCCGCGCATCTTCAGCCGCTTGCTTTTCCGCTTGCGCGGCGTGGGCAAGTTCGCGGGCAGCATTGAGCGAGGGGTCAAGCGCCAAAGCCTTGTCAGCGTACTCAATCGCCGCATCAAGCGCCCTTGTTTTATTGGCGGCGCTTGAAGTTTTCCGCGCCGCGTCAATCAGGGATTCCGCCATTTCCGCGTACTTTTGCGCCGCAAAGGAAGATTCGCCTTCAGGGAGACTATCCAAAAGATTATCCGCCCTTCCAAAGGCAGAAAGAGCGGAAGGTATATTACCCGACTGCGCGGATGCCCTGCCCTGCTCTATAATCGAGTTAATGTCTTCGCGGGAAGTTTCCTGCTCTTGGAAGGCGCGCCTTTGCTCCTGCACCTCAAGCGCCGCTTGGCTTGCCGCGCTGTCAGCCCTTTCCGCCGCGGCGAACATTCTTGCAAGGGCTTGGCGGGCGGCTTCGAGCGCCGTTTCAAGCTCGGCTAGCCTTGCGGCAGTGGCATCTTCTTTCAAGGCATCTGCTGCTCTTTTTGCGGCAAGCACGGCATTCCAAAGCTCAAAGGCATCCGCGTCGTCCGGGTTTTCTATAAGAAGGTCCTCAAGAATCGCAAGCGCCCTGTCATACTCCTCCATGTCAAGATACGACTGAACCAACGACAGCGCATTCTGCCGCAGCCTGCCCGACTCCTCGCCGCCGCCTTCAGTGCTGCAGGAGCGAACCGAAAAAACCAAAACCACTGCGATTATCACCGTGGCCAATAAAACCACAGGGATTATAATTTTCTTTTTACTCATTCAATCTCTCCTTCCTCGTCGTATCCCATAACGTTTTCCGAGCCCGCTGAAAAGACGCTCGCGCCCTCAACGGCCTGAAGGGAGGATGTAATCTCGTCCATAAGGCGGCGGAATCTCTCGTCTGCAGCAGCTCGATCGGCATCGCCTGCACCGCCAACAATGCCGCCTGCGCCGGCTCCTACGCTCGCACCTGCAACTCCTGCCGCACCGCTAGCTCCAGCAACACCCGCTGGACCGACACCTGCTCCATATCCGCCGCCTGAACCGTATCCGACCGCTCCTGAGCCCGCGCCGCCGACAATGCCTGCGGCTCCAGCGCTAACGCCTGCGCCACCGGAGCCCACGGCAATGGCGCCGCTTTCTGTAAGCAGCGAGATGAGGCTCGTAATAGCGTCCTTTTGCGAGGAGGCGGGGTCAAGCGTAAGGTATGTCGAGTAATCC
>CAZDXD010000072.1:0-6948 GCA_964509415.1 uncultured Treponemataceae bacterium | reverse complement strand
TTTTTGTCAGTCTGCCGTGTTCTTCAGGCGGGCTTTTGACACTCACATCATAGCTATTAACTATATCTAAACGTGCGCCGCTGGATTGGCGAAGGTCCTAGCCTTGCGAGCGCCGCTACGTGTTCCCTTGTGCCGTAGCCCTTGTGCTTTTCATATCCGTAGCCAGGATAAAGCTCGGCGTAATGGCACATGAGCTTATCCCGCGCCGTCTTTGCAAGAATGGAAGCTGCCATCACTTCGCGGATAGAGCTGTCAGCCTTGACCACTGCCCTGCAAGAGGCGCACTCCAAATTAGGGACATAAAGCCCGTCAACCGCCACGTCAAGGCGCAGTTGCGCTTCAAGAAGCGGAATGCCAATGCGCAGGCTAAGCCTTTCGGCGGCGCTCTCATACGCGCGGCGCATGGCAAGCAGGGAGGCGTTGAGGATATTCACACTGTCAATTTCTGCATTCGTTGCCCAGCCTATTCCCCAAGTTATACCATCGCGGTAAATCACTTCTGCGGCGGCAAAGCGCTTTTTGGGGGAGAGCTTTTTTGAATCATTAAGAAGCGAAAAGTCAAACTTTCCCGGCAGGACAACCGCCGCGGCGCATACAGGACCTGCAAGGCAACCGCGCCCCGCCTCGTCAATTCCGCAAAGGAAATTCCCGCGCAAGCTCATAGGCTAAGCTAACTCATCGGCTTGGAATTGCAGGGAGTGCGGGCTTACTCGCCATTGTTTGAGCCGCCGTCTCCGTTTATAATGGAAAGCACGGGGCGGAGCTCACTGTCCTCGCTGTAGTAGAACTCTTCAAGCTCTTTTTCGGAAAGGCCTACAAGCTCGTGGCTCATGTAGTGAATCCACAAATCATCTTCGGGGCTTTTAATTTCGTGGCGGCGGCACCAGTAGTCAGGCTGCGTTGGAAGCTGCTCGTCAAAGTACGAAAAATATTTATAGTCATGAACCGCGACTTTTACGTCCTTTCGCGGCACGCCCTTTTCAAGGAGAATGTCTACAAGAAAATTGATTGTCTTGCCGGAATCAAAAATGTCATCAATTAAAAGGATTCTGTCGCCGGCTCGCAGGTAATCAGGGGAATAAGTCCAGCCGTCAACCATCACCCTGCTGTGCTCATGGACATCGGTGTACGAGCGCGCGACAACCGCTGCAAAAAGAACAGGCCGCGGGTTTTTCTCCTTGCGCTTTACGAGCTTGAAATACTCGCTTATCACGTTTGCCATGTACGCGCCGCCGCGAAGGGAGCAGTAAATAATGTCAGGGGTAAAACCGTCTTCGTAAATGCGCTTTGCAAGCTTGAGCGCGTTATTTCTTACAACACTGTAGTCCAAAAACTCTTTTCGCATGAAGGGCATTTTACATGGTTTAGGGGGAATCGGGCAAGGACTTGAGGCAGGGCGCGTTTTAAGCGGAAGGCGGCTAACTATCAGCTGAACTCCCATCCAGGGCGCTTATTTTGTCGGCAATGTTTTTCATCGCGGGGCATTCTGCATTCGCGCCGTGCTGGTGGCAGCTGCCTCCGCAGGCGCTGCAAGCGCTGCCGCAATCCCCACCGCAAAGGGGCTTTCCGCTTTTCGCGTCCTTGATGATTTTCCTTACAGCCAAGAAAAGCACGGCCGCGACTACAAGCGCCGTGCCGATTGTCCCTGCGTTTTCAGCTAAAAAGCTCATCATCCCCTCCTTGGAGTGCGATTTCTCTATCAGCAATAAAAGGGCAAAAAAGCGGCGGGCAAGCCCGCCGCTTTTAGACCATTAACTTGCGGAGCTTAGCTCTTTTAGGCGCTTGTTGCAACAGCGGCATTCCTTTCCGCGTTGCGGGCAGGCCTGAAAAGCATATAAAGCATCCCGGCAAGAACAACAAGGGCTGCAATCACGCCGATTATGTTTGCGTTGCCCGTAAAGAGGCTGCCGAACTGGTAAACCATCAGCGAGACGCAGTAGGCAAACAGACACTGATAGCCGATAGCGAACCAAAACCACCTTGTATTGTTCATCTCGCGCTTGATGGCACCCATCGCGGCAAAGCACGGCGCACAAAGCAGATTGAAAAGCAGGAAGCTAAAGCCCGCAACTGGCGCCATGCTTGCAGCCAGCGCATCCCACATTCTAAGCGCCTCGCCCCCTTCTTCGGCAAAGCCGTAGAGAACGCCGAATGTGCCTACAACGTTTTCTTTGGCGATAAGCCCTGTAATGGCTGCAACGGCGCTTCTCCAGTCGCCCCAGCCAAGCGGGACAAAAAGCCATGCGAAGAATCTGCCAATATTTGCCAGAAGTGACTGATTAAGCTCTTCGTCCTCCAGCATTCTAAAGCCTTCATCTGTAAAGCCAAAGTATGTAAGGAACCAGACGATAATTGTAGAAACAAGGATTATTGTCCCCGCCTTTTTGATAAAAGACCATGCGCGCTCCCACATTGAGCGCATTACTGCACCAAAAGTAGGCCTGTGGTAAGCGGGAAGCTCCATGATAAACGGGGAAGGGTCGCCCGCAAACATCCTTGTTTTTTTCAGCATAATGCCAGAAACAATAACCGCCGCTATGCCAATAAAATATGCAGAGGGTGCAACCCACCACGCACCGGCAAAGATAGCTCCCGAGATTAGCGCAATAATCGGCAACTTAGCGCCGCAGGGCATAAAGGTAGTGGTCATTACAGTCATGCGGCGGTCTTTTTCATTTTCGATTGTGCGCGAAGCCATAACGCCAGGAATCCCACAGCCCGTACCAATCAGCATGGGGATAAACGACTTGCCCGACAGCCCAAAGCGGCGGAAAATGCGGTCAAGGATAAACGCAATGCGCGCCATATAGCCGCATTCTTCAAGAATCGCCAAGAGGATAAAGAGGACCAGCATCTGCGGCACAAAGCCCAAAACAGCGCCCACGCCAGCCACAATGCCGTCCAGCACAAGACCCATCAGCCAGTCGGCGCAGCCGACAGCTTCTAGAACGCCTTCAATCAGCACAGGGATGCCGGGCACCCAAATGCCGTAATCGGCCGGGTCGGGCTCCTCGCAATTGTACGAGACAAGCACCTCAACCGCATCAACAAGGTCCGCCCCAGAAGCAAGCACATCCGTAACCTCTAGCGTTTCCTCATCTTCCAGCTCATAAATAAATGTGAAGGCAGGATCTGCGTTCTCGACCATCGCGGCAAGCGCCGCAGACGCTAAGGCGGGGTCAAAGGACTCAGCCTCGCTGTCAATCGCCTCAGCTACATCTTCTAAGCCCAGCGCGTCAATGTAGCCGCCTATAATGCTTGAGGCCTCGCCGTAGGCATCGGCATCATCGCCGTAAGCCCCCGATCCTATGCCTAAGAAATGCCAGCCATCGCCAAACAGACCATCGTTCGCCCAGTCCGTTCCCATTGCCCCCACTGTAGAAACAGCTATATAGTAGACAACAAAGATAACTGCCGCAAAGATGGGCAGGGCGAGGAAGCGGTTTGTTACAACCCTGTCTATCTTGTCAGAGGTGGTCTCAGAAACCTTTGACCTCTTTTTGTAGCAGCCCTTGATAAGGTCGCCGATGTAAATGTAGCGCTCGTTTGTTACAATGCTTTCAGCGTCATCGTCCATTTCCTTTTCGGCCTCGGCAATGTGTCCCTCGATGTGGTCGAGCGTCGAGTTGCCTAATTTGACAATGTCCTTTATTTTGCTGTCGCGCTCAAAGAGCTTAACCGCGTAAAAGCGCTTTTCGTTTTCGGGTATTGAGTTGCCCAGCGACTCCTCAATATGCGCAATCGCGTGCTCCGTAACGCCGGTAAAGACATGGAGCGGCTGGATTCCTGTGTTGCTTTTGTTTTTTACGGCAGCAACAGCGCCGCTTATAAGCTTGTCGATTCCTTCGTTTCTAAGCGCGGAAATTTCAAACACGGGGCAGCCGATTTTCTGCGAAAGATAGGCTGTGTCAATCACATCGCCGTTTTTTCTTACAATGTCCATCATGTTGAGGGCAACGACAACGGGAATCGCGAGCTCAAGAAGCTGCGTTGTAAGAAAAAGGTTGCGCTCCAAATTGGAAGCGTCAATGATGTTGATAATCGCATCCGGCCTGTCCTGAAGCAGGTAGTTTCTTGAAATCACCTCTTCAAGGGAATAAGGCGAAAGCGAATAAATGCCCGGCAGGTCTGCGATTTTGATAGACTTGTCTGATTTCAGCGCGCCCTCTTTTTTTTCGACGGTTACGCCCGGCCAGTTGCCGACAGACTGATTCGCGCCGGTTAAAGCATTGAACAGCGTAGTTTTTCCGCTGTTCGGGTTTCCAGCAAGAGCTATTGTCACTTTTTTCCTCCTATTATGTTATTTCACTTCAATAAGCTCAGCGTCCGATTTTCTTATCGAAAGCTCATATCCGCGTACAGTTACTTCCACAGGGTCGCCAAGCGGGGCTACTTTTCTAATGTAAATCTCCGCCCCCTTTGTAATCCCCATGTCCATGATTCTGCGCTTTACGGCGCCTTCGCCGCCTAGCTTCACAACAGACACAGTCTCCCCGACTTTCGCGTCTTTCAAAGTACTCATGCTTCCTCCTTCAAAACTTATCTTAGACTAACATAACGCATAAAAAAAACAATTTTCTAAGCATTAGACCATTATTTTAGCTGCCATCTCCTTGCTGATGGCAATCCTGGAATCCTTTATCCTTACGATAACGTTGCCTGCGTATTCAGACACAATCGTTACCACGGCACCCGGCACAAAGCCCAGGTTTTCAAGATAGAGGCGGACTTCCTCCTTTCC
This sequence comes from uncultured Treponemataceae bacterium, assembly GCA_964509415.1. Classification (GTDB taxonomy): domain Bacteria; phylum Spirochaetota; class Spirochaetia; order Treponematales; family Treponemataceae; genus Avitreponema. The sequence continues at coordinate 2,207 of CAZDXD010000072.1, read as the reverse complement.
GCCAATCTGCTTTATTACGCTTTCAACCCCTATACCGGCAACAACCAAAGGCACCAAGAATACCTCCTTTTCGCACAAGCGTTATCCAAGGCTAACACAAAAAATATACATACCCCATTTTTTTTTGTCAAGATGTGCCTGTCTGACGACAGTCTAGTTGTCTAGTTTTTTAGTGGTCTAGGTGCCTAGTCCACTAGTCAACTAACTACAGCTTAAACTTGCTTGTTATTCCCACCAGCACGTCAATCGCCTCGCTGTTAGAGCTTGTGCGCCTCACTATCTCCTCTAGCTCGCTGTTGATGGCCTCAGCCGCTTTCGTAATGGAGGCGGATCTCGCCTGAACCTTCTGCGACACTCCCGCAAGCCTGATTATCCTTTTTAGAATGGCTTCCGTGCCGGTATTCATCTCGATGGCGCCGTTTCTTATGTTCATTGTAACGTTTTCTATGTCGCGCAAGGCCTCAAGCACCTGCTGTCCGCCCGCGTTTTGCTCATGCATTGCAAAATTAATCATGCTTACAAGCTCCGTAACGGCACCAATTTTTGTGACAACAGTGTCAAACGCACCGTCAGCCGTTGCTGTAGCCTGCGCTATGTTGTTTATGGCTGCAATAGTGGTCTTTAGCCCCGCCGCTATTGCCTTTGACTGCGACGCGGAGCTTTCCGCCAGCTTGCGTATCTCGTCCGCGACAACGGCAAAGCCCTTGCCGGCCTCTCCCGCGTGAGCTGCCTCAATCGCCGCGTTCATCGCCAAAAGGTTTGTCTGACCCGCTACGTTCTTTATCACGTTATTCGCTTCCAATAAAGAGTCCGACTGCGCGGAAAGTTTAGTTACCAACTCTTGCACGGAGTTTATGCTCTCTCTTCCGTCAGACGCCGCCTCTTTTAGCTCGTCAAAGCTCCCCGACGCTTTAGAGACGTTCTCTGAAATTGAGCCTATGTTTGCCACCATTTGATGCACGGCGGCAGAGGACTCTGTCACCGCCGACGACTGACCCTCGATTTGCCCGGTGAGGCTTTCTATATTATGGGCAATTTGCGTTATCGTTGAGGAAGTCTCCGTAACCGAGACGTTTTGCTCATCGACCACAAAGTTTAGATTATCAATATCCTTCGTAATCGTGGAAACATCGCCTGATATAACCGCAACGCTATTCATCAAGCCCTTGCCTATCTCTTGCATGGACACGGAGCTATCGCTCACATCTTTAATCATATCATGAAGGTGGTCCGTAAATGCGTTTACCCGCGTGCCAATTTCCGCAATCTCGTCAATCGTGGTAACGACAATCCTTTTGGTAAGGTCCTTTTCGCCAGAGAGCATTCCGTCAAGCTGCGCCGTAACTGAACTGTAATGCCCCGACGTGGCGCGGCTGTAGATTATCACCATGCCGAGCGCGGGAATTACAAAAACGACAGGAAACGGCAAAACCTGCAGCATAAGCGGCACAATCGAAGTGTTTCCATAATACTCTGCAAAGGTCTTGAAAATCATAAAAAGCCCCCCGCTCATCGTAGCCGCAAGGCCCAGGACCATTGTAACAATGGGCACAAGGATTAACTTGATCGCCTGCCGCTTGTAGCGGAGGCTAAGCGGATAGTCAGTAAAGCGGTGCTTTTTAAAGGTCGATGTGATAAAGACATCGCAATAGATATAAATATACCCGCCGCCCAAAAGCGCGATGGAGAACATCATGACAGCATAGACTGTCATTTGCGTGGCGGCATCAAAGACAGATGCAATCGCAATCGAATAAATGATAAAAAGCGCCATGTTTGGGATAAAAAACTGGCACATCGCCACAAGCGGCACCTTCCCCATCTTGTCAAGGCGCTTGCGCATTTCCTCCTCGCTCAATATCTTGGTCACGTCCATGGTAAGCAGGCTGTCAAGCCTTTTGTACAGTGGGAACAAGACAATAGAGGCGGCAATAAACAAGAATGGGGGCAGAAACCTTGCAGCGTCGGGAATGCTCTCCGGCATGACAAACCAAGCCGCAACTTCAGCAAGAACAACGAGAATGACATTGATGATAGCAAGAAAAAAGAGCAATGGATGTTTTTTATTCATAATCGATACCCCTTTGAGGTAGAGATTATACTTAATTCAGCGCTTCTGTAAAGGGTGGGGTAGTTTATTAGTGTCTTAGTTATCTAGTTATCTAGTTATCTAGTTATCTAGTTATCTAGTTATCTAGTTATCTAGT
>CAZDXD010000071.1:0-7069 GCA_964509415.1 uncultured Treponemataceae bacterium | reverse complement strand
CTTCGCGGAAGAACCTCCAGCAGAAGAAGCGGCTGAACCGGCAATGCTTGCGGAACTAGAAGCCGAAAGGGAGGTCGAGAATGTTGAAGAGGCCGCAGAAGATGAAAACAGCGAGCTTTTGAATCTTGTTTTTGAAATGCCGCCGGACGGCGAAGAGCTGTCTGGGGAAAACTTTGCCGGTGAAGACTTTACTACAGTTGATTTTTCTCAAGACGAACAAGGCGACAGTGAAGAGGTGAGCGAAATAAGCGTTTTTCCCTTTACGGAAGAGGAAGAAGCTGAAATTATAGACGAAGCGGATGAGCCAGTGATGCTTGCGGAAGAAGAGCCGGAAGCGGAGACCGAGCCTGAAATGGAAGCCGTTGAGGAGACCTTCGCGGAAGAACCTCCGCAAGCTGAAACCGCCGCCGATGCGCCCGTTCCAGCGCCTGCGCAGGAGCCGGTAACGGCAGAATCCCTTCCGACTGACCTAAAAGAAGAGATTAAGTCTGTCCTTTTGTACATGGACCAGCTTTTGGAAAACCTTCCAGAAGAGAAAATCGAAGAGTTTGCAAGGTCCAAACACTTTGAGGTCTATAAAAAGCTCTTTGACGACCTCGGAATTTCCTGATGCCCAGCCCGGCATTCGGAGCGTGAGCCCTCCCCGTCTCCACTCGCGCTATAACCCCCAAGCTGAAGCGTCGCGCTATGCTGATGCTTCCGTGCAAATTCCCTTCCCCGACTTTATTGTTGTTACAGAGCCGGGCGAGGGGTTTCTTGCGGAGGCGCTTAAAAAAAAATTCCCAAAGGCTAAAATTTGCGCCGTGCGCTACCAGAATGACTTTTACCGCGAAAGCGATACGCTCTGGGATTTTTGCTGGCGGCCGGAAAGCGGCATTCCGCTTGAAACCTTTCTTTTTAACGCCATTCCTGACGAGTCCATGCCGGCTTCTGTATTTATTCCATGGAAAGCGGCTGAAACATTTTGGCCCGAAGAGGCAAAAGCGGCTTGGGAAGCTATCGGGAACTTTATCCGCCTTCAACAAAGCGTAATGGCTACAAGGGCGGCTTTCGGACGCAGATGGCTTAAAAACTGCATAAAGAATATAGCGAAAGCGGAATTTCCCGCCCGCTGCCCTGAAATTACCGCGCCGCCGCTGATTGTAGCTTCAGGTCCTCAGCTTGAGCAGTTCCCTGCCTCTTTCTTTGAAGAGATTTCATCGCTTTTTTTTCTCTGTGCCCTTTCATCCGCCTCAAGTTTTCTTGTGGCAAGGGGCGTTTATCCCGACGCGATTATCTCAACAGACGGGGGCTACTGGGCGGGAAGGCTCTTTGCCAAAGATTTCCTCTCCGTTCCTGTAATGTTCCCGCCCGAAGCCTGCATTCCTGACTCTGTGTTGAAAAAGACTCCTTGTGTTTTTTTAAGCTACGGAAGCGTGCTTGAACGCGAATTGTTTTCCCTCTGCTGCATTGAGCCCATCCCCGCTGAGCGAAACGGTACTGTCGCGGGAACAGCTGCTTCCTTTTTCCTGCGACACGTCAAAGGCAGCGTGTACGCGGCGGGGCTTGACCTTAAAAGCGGCAAAAGATTTCAGCATGCCCGCCCACATCCGTTTTCCCCTGAAAAAAGCGGAACGTTTTTAAGGCTTAGCCCACTGGAAAGCCAAGCCGCGAAAGAAGCGTTTTCCTCTTCCCTTCCGGTTTACAGGAGCTGGTTTGAAAACATGAGGAAAGATTCCGCTAGGCGATTTTTCAGGATAGAAAGTTGCAAGAGCGAGCTTCCGCCACTAGGGAAAATCAGGGCGGTTACCCTTTCAGAAATCAAAGCGGCTCTTTCCCTTCATGCAGCCGAAAAACCGCGCGGCTCTAAGCGCCAAACTGAGGAATTTAAGCCTTCTTCTCCCCTTTCAAGAGATGAGCGAAGTCGCGCCGTAAGAAATTGGCTTTTTAGCATGGCAGATAAAGTAGCTATGTCTAAAACTCTAACTGAAATTGAAAGTGAAGTTATAAAAATGCATACATATCAAGGCTTTCTTTTATTTGTAAAGATGGGCGCTTCGGGTAACGTTGAAAAGAGCGCGGAAACTCTGCTTTCTTTACGGAAAAGCGCGCAAGCGTTTCTCATTGAACTTGCGGGGAAACTTAATTGAAAAGCGGGTTAGAAGCAGAAAGCATTTATACTGGAAGCGCGCGCGCAAAAACGGGCAGCAACGTTCCGCTTTTTGCTGACGGCAAGCCCGCAAACTCCCTTTATAATCCTGAAAGGGAAGCTGAAAAAGTTGCCGCCCGCTTTCCTCCTGAAACATTCGCGGTGTTTGCAGGGCTTGCCGATGGAAGGCGCGTAATGCGCTTTTTGGATGCCAGCTCAGCTAACAAGTGCATTATAATAGAAAAAAATCGCGGCACTTTCCAATTCCTTGCTCGCTTTCCCGAGGCGGAAGCTGTCATGCAAAACCGCCGCGCGAGGCTTTTTTCTCTTGACGATAATCATGCGGATGGGAACACTCAAGGCGGCTTAAAGGCTAAAATGCTTGAAGCGTATATTCCCGCTCTGTTCAGGAATTTTTCGCTTGACATTCTCTCAAGCTGGCAGGCGCATTTTCCCGCTGAAGCCGAAAGAATAAAGGCAACAGCGGAAAAAGCTCTTTCTGAAATTTCAGATGACTTTTCCGTTCAGGCTCATTTCGGAAAAATCTGGATGCTTAATACTATAAAAAATATGTACAACGTCCAGAAAGCGGAACGCCCTTCTTTTAGCTTATCTGGCTTGCCGCAAGGCAAAAAGGCGCTAGTTGCAGCCGCAGGACCCTCGCTTGACGAAGCCATGCCAGAAATAAAGCGCGGACGGGAAGCGCTTGCCATCTTCGCGGCAGACACCACCCTTCCCGCTCTTGCCAAGCGCGAAATCACTGCAGATTTTGCTTTAAGCATTGACCCGCAAGCGGTTTCCGCAGGGCACTTTATAAACGGATTTAGAAAAAGCGGCGGCCGAACGGTTTTAATTATGGACATCTGCGCTTCCCCTGCGGGCGCAGAAAGAGCATGGAAACTGGGGTTTCCTGTGCTCTTCGCAGCCGGAAGCCATCCCATTAGCCTCTGCATGGCATCCTTTGCGCCGCTTCCGCGCCTTGAAACTGCGGCAGGCACCGTAACTGCAAGCGCGCTTGACGCGGCAAAAAAGCTGGGATTCAGGGAAATCCTGACCGCGGGCGCAGACTTTGCCTTTGCGAACAGCAAGCCCTACTGCCGCGGCACATACCTTGAAGAAGCGTTTTATAAAGAATGCGCAAGGCTAAAGCCCGCTGAAACAATGTATGCCGCGCTGATGTTTAGAACGCCCACAAGAAAAGAGCCGGGCAAAGGCAACGCAATCACCTATAGGACCGACATTCTCGACAGGTACAAAAAGGCGGTTGAAAACGCGCCGCCGGCAAAGGAATGGGGGCGCGAATTGGAGGCTCGCTTTCCGTATAAAGGCTTTCTTTTCTTTTTGAGAGACACGCTACATACTCTGAACTCAAAGCTCTTTATGGAAGAAACAGCGAACGCCGCGAATCTAAGCGAAAACCTTTCTAAAGAGGAAAGAAGCGTTTTTGTCTCTCTCCTTCCGCTTGCTTCATTTTTTAGAAGAAAAAACCCCGATGGGACGCGCGAAATAATCCTTAAAAGCTCAATTAATCTTGCGCTTAACATAATTGAAAGGTATACTAGCAGAATATGAAGAAAGGCTTTATTACTGCCTACAGCATTGTGGCTTTTATGGTTCTGGCGGCTGCCTTAGCGTGGTTTTGCCTTTCCGTTTTTTCAGAGGCAAACAGAGGAAGCGAGGAAGCGGAGCGCACTTTTTCTTGGCTTTGCAGGGAAACGGCACAAAATTCCTATTCACTTGGCTTTATGAGCGACGCCTATATAGAAAAAACTACCGACCTCTGCCGGGGAGTCAGCACTCTGATTGCGATAACAATTTCATCCCCAACTGAAACCTTTTACGCATGGCCGGAAAACTCACCCGCCCTTGCCAACACTGAGGGGAAAGGCCCTGAAATACAGCGCTCTTCCCTGTTTTCAAAAGTCATGGACGCAGGCGTTGACATGGGCGCAAACGCTTCTCCCGCAATTAGGGTAACCGCCGCTTTGCGCACCCTTTCCCCCTCTATTATCTTTGCCGCCAGCCGCAATTCTTTTATTCTGGTTTTTCTTGTGCTGTTAAGCTCCATTATTGTCCTTCTTGCCACGCCTGCCCAAGCAAAGATAACGCAGGCAGCGGAAGAAAACGGCAAGGATAAAAGCGATTTTTCAGAAGAAAGCGAGAGCGCGGATTACAGCTACATTGAAGAAAATGAAGCCAGCGACGTATCCGGCATAGAAGATGAACAGCCCGAAAGCGACTTTGCACGCGATTCTGCGGCAGAAAGCGAAAGCATTCAACCGGCGGAGAGCTTTTTGCAGACAGGCGGGCTAGGCTTGGAGCAGCATCTTGAAGAAAAGCTTAACGAGGAGCTTGTCCGCGCGGCATCGATAGAGCGCGATGTTTCTATCCTTATACTCCGCGTTTTCGGCATGGACCGCTCAAGCGAGGATTTCCGCGGCATTGCGAAAATCCTCGCTGATCTTTTCAAGCGCGGGGACTTGATTTTTGAGTTTGGCGCCGATGCCTTAGCTTGCATTATCCCTAGCGCAGGGCTTGATGAAACAATGCAAGCAGCCGAACATCTTTACGGGCTTGTGCGCGATTTTCTCTCTGAGAATAGCCTTGACAACAGGGTATGCATAGGAATTTCCACAAGAATGACAAGAACACTTCCCGCTTCAAGAATGATACGGGAAGCGGACGCAGCCATGAGAAAGGCTGAAGAAGAAGAGAGACTGCCCATTGTGGCATTCAGGGCAAATCCCGAAAAATACAAGGACTATATCGCGAAAAACCCAAGCGAAGCGAATGGCTAAACTTTGGCTTTAGGCGTCAGGAAAGCTGCAAGTATATTTGGTCTGCAAGCCCAAAGCCCGCGTGTTGCGTTACTGTGCGAGAGAGTTGCTCGTACATCATGTCTTCGTAAATCCTTGAAGCGAAGCTCTCTTCGCCGTTTATGCCGGTTTTTTGCACGGTATTCCGCATTGAAGAAAGCATAATCTTGACAAAATAGGACTCAAGCTCTAGCGCCTGCTCATAGAGTTTGCTCTTTCTGTCTATCCTGCCCTCTTGCCCTGCATTCGCGGCGGCTCCTATGGGCTTTTCGGTTGCCGAATAGGGATTGTCGTTAGGGTCAAAGGGCTTTAGGTAATCGCCCGAAACGCTAGAAAGAAGCGAAGCGAAACTGCCCGCACCCTGTCCGCCGACAGAAAGGGCAGGCAGGCTGCCTGCTTGCGCCGCGCCTTTCAAGCCGCTTAAATCCTTTAGCGTTGCTAACTCGCCCTGTATTGCGCTAATCCCGTTCATCTTCTATAGCCTATCGCTTTAAGTTTACCGCTGTAGAAAGCATGTTGTCGCTTGTCTGTATTGCCTTCGAGCTAAATTCGTAGGCTCTCTGTGCCACAATCATGTTGACCATTTCGTTTACAGCCGACACGTTCGACATTTCGAGGAACTTGTGCACGGTCTTTCCAAAGCCTTCAAAGCCGGGTCTTCCGGGTATAGCGTCCCCGCTTGCGGGCGTTGCCTTAAAGAGATTGTCGCCAACGGCAGAAAGCCCTGCGGGGTTAGAAAACCTGTAAAGCTCTATCCTTCCCACGTCAATGGGGTCGTCAATGTCGTACACTTTAACCGTAACGCGCCCGTCTTGCGTAACGGCAATGGTTTCCGGCCTAAAGCCTTCTGGGAATGTTATCTCCGGCAGGGCTTTAAGCCCGTTGGAGGTTACAAGCTGGCCAAACGAGTCAATCTTGAAAGAGCCGTCCCGCGTGTAGGCGTAAGTGCCGTCATATTGCAGCACGCGGAAAAACCCCTCACCCTGAATGGCAATGTCGGAAACATTCCCTGTGTTCTGGAGGCTTCCCTGGTCAAACATTCGCTGCGTAGCCGCAACCTTTACGCCGTGCCCCATTTGCACGCCCACAGGCGTTATTGTGTCTTCCGTAGCGGGAGTTCCTGCCGTGCGCACAGTCTGGTAAAGAAGGTCTTCAAACTCAACACGCTGCTTTTTGAATCCGGTAGTGTTGACGTTAGCGAGGTTATTCGCCACAGCGTCTATATTAGCCTGCTGGCCGTTCATGCCGGCGGCGGCTGTCCACAAGCTCCTTACCATCTATCTCACCTCCAGAAACTCTTCTTTATACTATATACTAATACTAAATACTAAGCGCCTATTTTGCCGCCATATGCCTAGCGGCTTATGCGGACAACTTCGTTCCATAGCCTTGAAACCATGCTCTCTTCTGACTGGATTGTCTTTTGTCCCGCCTCGTATGCGCGGTTAATCTCTATCATTCGCACCATTTCGTTTACGACGTTGACATTAGATGCCTCAATAAACCCTTGAGCTACCACCGGCCGCTCATTGCCCTCTGCGGGAATGGCAGGTCCTGAAACGGATGTGTCCCTGTAGAGGCTTGAGCCCTGCTTGGTGATATAGCGTGGGTTTTCAAATGTAACGAGGCGCAGCCTGTCGATGAGTACAGAGTCCGCCTCATCGTCACCCATAGGGCGGGCGTATATTTCGCCGTCTTTGTTCACGGTGTACTCCATGTCTTGGAGGAAAATCCTCCCCTGCTCGCCAAGCACGGGGTATCCCTCTTTGGTGAGGAGAAAGCCCTCAACGCCTACGGTAAAGTTGCCGTTCCTTGTGTAGCGCTCTCCGCTAGGCGTTTCAACGGCAAAAAAGCCCTCGCCCTCAAGCGCCATGTCCGAAGGCGAAGATGTCTGTTTGAGCGAGCCCTGCTCAAAATCCGTGAATACCTCGTTTAACTCAACGCCAAGCCCCAGCTTCCCGATAATCGGGGCAACATCCGCAGAGCCGAAGGGGTTCTTGTAAACGCCATCGTCATTCATCCTGCGCAAAAGAAGCTCTGGGAAATTCTTGCTGACAGTGATGTCGCGCTTGTAGCTTGTCGTGTCCACGTTGGCAAGGTTATTGGAAACCGCGTCCAGCCTTCT
>CAZDXD010000070.1:0-7195 GCA_964509415.1 uncultured Treponemataceae bacterium | reverse complement strand
TTAAGAAGCTGAACGACACTTTAGGCCATCAGGCGGGGGACGACATCTTGAAGGACTTGGCCGCCATCCTGCTAAAGCGGACAAGGGAGTCGGACATTGCGGCGCGGCTAGGCGGCGACGAGTTCGCCATTTACTATCCCGGCCTTGAGGACCCGGCTGTAGCCAAAAAGCGCTCCGAGCAGATAAGGGAAGACTTTCTCAAAATCGCTAGGCGAAAGTACGGCGCCGCGAACCTTTCCCTTAGCATTGGCTCTGTTTTCCGCTCTGGGAACATGGACTTTGCCGCGCTTTACCACAACGCGGACGAGGCGCTCTACGTTGTCAAAAGGGGCGGCAAGGGTGGGTACGTCCAATACCAAGATTTAAAAAAGGCGGCAAGCGGCGAAAAAGAAGGCTAAAAGGCGCTTTACGCCTCTAGCTGTCAAAAAGCCCTGTAGAAAGATAGCGCTCGCCGCTGTCAGGAAAAATAGCCACAATAGAAAACGCTATAGTAGGCAACTAATCAACTACCCCTACTAAGCGCTGATCCAGTGCTTAGTAGGATGCTTTTTCAACCAAAAAAATATGCCAACTGGCGCTATCTTGTGATATACTGTCTTTCTACAGCTTCGCATGAGGAGACAGCTTTGAATAAGAGGGATTTCCCCAAAATTCATTTTTATGACCAGGATTTTGTCGATGTCTACGACAGGTCTTGGTCTTGGCTTCGCGATTACTGGATTATGCCAGAAACAGAAGAAATTTCGCCAGACGGGTATTTTGTTTATCCTTTCAATGGCAGTTTGGCGATTAACCAATATGAGAGCATTCTCTCGTCGTTTTTTTTTGTGTATTCGAACAGGAACTACCATCCGGACCAGAATCTCGATTTTTTTTACGCAAGGCAGGAAGAAAGCGGCGCTATCCGCTGGAAGTATGACCTGAAAACGGGCGAGCCTGTCCTTTCAAAGGACAACCCCGAAGGGATTGGAATGCCCCTTTTTGCGTGGGCGGAGTTTAACCTTTACCACAAGGGCGGGAACAAAAAGCGCATAAGGGAAGTTGTGCCGATTCTGCAAAAATACGCGGACTGGATTGACTTGATGTTCAAGCAGGAAAATGGCCTGTACAAGGTTCCGCTTGCGGCTGTCGCCATGCCAAACGCCCCGCGCAAAAAGGCGGCGTATCTTGTGGACTTTAACTCGGCGCTTGCCGTGAACGCGCTTTACATGTCGGCGCTTGGCGACATTCTTAACGACAAGGACCTTTCTTTCCGCTACAAGCGCGCCTACTTTTCGCTTAAAACGCGCATCAATTCCCTTATGTGGGACGCGGAAACAGGCTTTTATCATGACTTGGACGCAAAAGAAGAGCGCCTTCCGCAAAAGACAATCGCGGGGTTTTGGCCGCTTCTTGCCGAAATCCCTAACGAAAACAAGGCAGAAAGGCTCATTTCGCATTCGCAAAACCCCGAAACCTTCGGCGCGGAGCATCCTTTCCCCTCGCTTTCCCTTGACGACCCTGACTTTGACGAGCGCGGAATGGGTTGCCGCGGCAGCGTGTTCCCCGCGCTTAACTTTATAGTGATTAAGGGGCTGGAAAAATACAACCGCTGGGACTTGGCAAGAGAATGCGCAATCCGCCACTTATACTACGTTCTCGATGCCCTTGCTCCAAACGGCGACCGCAGCAAAGGCTGCCTTTGGGAAGCCTATCTTCCGCAGAAGGAAGGGCCGGCGGTTTGGTCAAGCCACCCGGAGTTTCCGCATAGGCAATACTTGGCGGGCGCGGGGCTTTCTACAATCGCGCTTATGATAGAAAACGTTATCGGCTTGAGCATAAGCCTGCCGCGCAAAACGGTAAACTGGATTATCCCAAACCTTGAGGTTATGGGCATTGAAAACTTGAGCCTAAAGCGCAATTTTATAACGATACTTTCCAACAAAAGCCAACGCGGGTGGGAAATTCACATGGAAAGCGAAAAGCTCTATTACTTTACGATAAACATCATCGGGCAAAAAAAGAAAACGCTTCCGATTCCGTCCGGCAAGTGCTCAATGCTCATTGACAAGCTATGAAAGGCAAGGGCGAGCTAAAATCCTCAGCGCGCCTTAAAGGGGTTATAGAGATAGGCTCTACGGCAATACGGCTTTTGGTGGCGCAGATTTTCCCCGATGGCGCGTGGGAAACGCTTGACAGAGCCGGGCTTGCAATTCCCCTTGGGCGCGACGTTTTTACTTACGGCAGCATTTCCCGCGAGTCCCTTTTGCAGTGCCTTTCCATCATCAACCGCTTTAAGGAAGTGATGAGGAACTGGGGCATTCCTGCCGAAGATATTGACGTTGTCGCGACAAGCGCAATCCGCAACGCGGAAAACAGGGATTCCGTGCTTGACAGGATTGCTGTAAAGACCGGCTTTCGCGTCAACGTGATTGACGGCATAGAAGAGATTCGCCTTCTTTATCTTGTGGTGGCGCACGCGCTTAAAAACGCCGACCCTAAGCGCCTAAAAATGAATTCCATCATAATGGACGTGGGCGGCGGCTCCACTGAAATTATGCTGATGAAGGACGGCAAGATTGCAGCCTCGCACAGCTTTTCCATAGGGACGATTGTCATTGAGCAGCACATGAAGGCGTTCCGCGGTACTATGAAAGACATGAGCCGCCTCCTTGAAGAGTACGCTAAAACCACCGCGGAAAAGCTTAATACCGAGCTTCCATTTGGCATTATAAGGCAGCTCATTGCCATCGGAAGCGACATAAGGCTTGCCGCGCGCAATGTCGGCGTTCAGGCGGGGAAGCTCTATGCAGAAATAAAGCGCGGCGACTTTGCAGGCTTTGTGGAAAAAATAGCGGGGCTCTCTATAGAAGAAATTTCGCACGCCTGCGGGATAAGCTACAACGAGGCGGAAAACCTGCTTCCGGGCTTGAGCATTTACCAGTTTTTTTTGGACAAGATAGCCGGCGACGAAATAATTGTGCCCTACCAAGCTATACGCGAGGGTGTGGTTCTCTCTCACCTGACAGAGGAAAGCAATTCTTCCAGAGTTGACTTTTACGAGCAGACAATCTCTTCTGCCTTGACGCTTGCAGAAAAGTTTCAGTGCGACAAAAAGCACTACGAATATGTGCGCAAAATGTCCCTTTTTCTTTTTGATTCCCTTGAGGCTGAGCTTAGCCTCGGCCGCCGCGCAAGAATGCTCCTTGAAGTTTCCGCGATTCTTCACGACATTGGCAGCTTTATCGGAGAAGCCGCGCACCACCTGCACGGCGAGTACATTGTGCGCAATTCCGAGATTTTCGGGCTTGGCAGGGACGAGCGCGCCCTTGTAGCGAACATTGTGCGCTATCACAGGGGTGAACATCCTCGGCCGAAACATCAGGAATACGCGGTTTTGCCGCGCGATGACAGGACGCTCATCCTAAAGCTTTCCGCGCTTTTACGGATTGCGGACGCGCTTGACTGCCGGCACTCGCAGCATATACCTGAATACGCGATTGAGCTTACCGCCGACACGCTTTTTCTACATCCTGAAGGCACGCATGACATAACAATGGAAAAGTTCGCGCTTGAAAAAAAAGGCAAACTCTTTGAAGAGGTTTTTGGCTACACGCTGACAATAGCGCAATAAGCGATAGGCACAAGAAATGAAAAAAGAAGAGCAGAAAAAAGCGGTTTATTTTAACAGGGAGCTTTCTTGGATTGAGTTTAACGGCAGAGTGCTTGACGAAGGAATGCAGAAAGACGTTCCGCTTTTGGAAAGGCTAAAATTTCTTTCCATTGTTTCATCTAATTTTGATGAGTTTTTTATGGTGCGCGTCGCGGGACTTAAAGCTCTTTTGGCAAAAAGAAAAAGCGAAAAAGATGTTTCAGGAATGACAGCGGCGGCGCAGATAGAAGCAATTTCAAAGCGCGTTCACGAGCTCACCGATATCCAGTATTCGGTTTTAATAGATGAAATCCTCCCCGCTCTTGAAAAGGCGGGCATAAAGTACGTCAAGGCGGAAGAATACTCTAAGGAACAGGCGGCGTTTTTGTCCGCCTATTTTGACCGGAATGTCTTTCCGCTTTTAACGCCAATCCGCGCGGACTCCCCCGCCTTTATACACGGCATAATCAACCTGCGGCTTCACGTGGCTTTTGCCTTGAGCGCAAATGACACAGGCGGCGGCAGCGGCGAAGAAGGCGAAAAGCGAATTGCGGTTGTTCAGGTGCCTTCGGGGCTTGAAAGCGTTATAGAAATTCCGGGCGAGGGCGAAGGGGCTTTTTTTACGCTGATAGATGATGTTGTCTTGGCTTTTGGGTACAGGCTTTTTCCCGGCTTTTCCGCAGATGAGTCAATGCTTTTTAAGATAACGCGCGACGCGGATCGCTCCGTTGACGAAGCGAGGGACAGCGACTTTATTGCCGCCATGGAAGAGGTGATTACCGCGCGGCACTTGTCGCAGCCTGTGCGCCTTTTGTGTTCAGGCGGAAGCAAGCGGCTTTTGGAGTTTATCCGCCAAAGCGCGGGGCTTTCAGAAAACGACGTTTACCTTGCGCGCGGGCCTCTTGAAATTTCCGCGCTTGCAGGCGTTGCAAGGTTTTCTGGAGCGGAAGAGCTGCGCGACCCGCCGTGGCGGCATTACCCTTCCGCGGATTTTCCTGCGGACGAGCCTGTCTGGGACGTGATTAAGGCTAAGGATGTGCTTCTTCATGTGCCGTACCAGTCTTATGACCCCGTAATTCGCTTTATAACAGAAGCTGCCGAAGACCCTGACGTGCTTGCTGTCAAAATCACCCTTTACAGGACAAGCAGGGACTCACCCATTATTAAGGCGCTTGAAAGGGCAGCCGCGCTCGGCAAGCAGGTTACGGTTTTTGTGGAGCTAAAGGCGCGCTTTGACGAAGAGCAGAATATAGCTTGGGTGCGAAAGCTTACCGAAGCCGGGATAATCGTTGTCTACGGAATAGAGGGCTTAAAAGTGCACGCGAAGGTTTTGCAGGTTATCCGCAGGGAGCCTGACACGGTGCGCTCTTACGCTCATCTTGCCACCGGAAACTACAACGACAAAACCGCCGCTCTCTACAGCGATATGTCGATTTTTACCGCAGACAGGGAGCTTAACTCTGACATTACGCTTTTTTTTAACATGATTTCAGGATATTCGGCTGTCCTGCCAATGTCGCGCCTTGTGGTTTCTCCCGTAAGCATGAAAACAAGGCTTTTATCGCTTATTGCGCGGGAAGTCGAGCGCTCAGGCGGGGGGAATCAGGGACATATTATTGCGAAAATGAATAGCCTTGCCGACCCGGATATTATCGACGCGCTTTACAAGGCATCGCAGGCGGGCGTTAAAATCGACCTTAACATACGCGGAATATGCATGCTTGTGCCGGGAGTAGCGGGTTTAAGCGAGAACATCACGGTGGTGAGCGTTATTGACCGCTACCTTGAACACACGCGCATTTTCTGGTTTGAAAACGGAAGGCAGGGGGAGCTTTATCTTTCAAGCGCGGATTGGATGCCGCGAAACCTGGAAAGGCGCGTTGAGGCGATGTTCCCCGTTTTGCAGGAAAACCTTAAAAAAGAAATTCTTGAAATGCTCATGCTGTATTTTGCCGACAACACGAAAGCCCACGTCCTCGACAGCACGGGCGCTTGGCGCAGAAAACAGAGAAAGCCGCGCGAAAAGCGAGTGCGGGCACAAGCCGCGCTTCAAGAAAGAGAAGAAAAGCACTTTTCGCTTATGGAAAGCAGAAACCGCAGGGATTTGAAGGTGAGGAGGGGAGGTTCAGAGCTTAGAACTGAGAGCTTAGAGAGCTGGGGCTGGGCAAGGAGCGGTTGCACGGGCGCAAGCAAAGAGCTACTTGCCGAGCCCTAGCGCTGGCGGCTGTCAGCTCAATATCCGCCAGCGTTGCGGAGCATATTCGCAATCTCGGTGTGGTCTTTGGCAGCGGCATATATCAGGGCAGTAAAGCCGAAATCATCCCGCGCATTCACGTTTGCGCCCGCGTCAAGAAGAGCCTTGACGGTATCCGCATGCCCTTTGTAAGCGGCGTACATAAGTGCCGTCATGCCGTTATCCTTCCGTGCGTTCACGTTTGCCCCTGCGCTGAGAAGCATCTTAACAGTATCCGTGTCCCCTTTGTAAGCGGCGTACATTAGCGCTGTCTCGCCATCTTTATCCCGCGCATTCACGTCCGCGCCCGCGTCAACAAGTGCCTTCACGGTATCCGAGTGCCCTACATAGGAATAGGCTACCCACATCAGTGCTGTCATGCCGCGATTATTCTTTGCATTTACGTCCGCACCTGCGCTGACAAGCATTTCCACTGTGTCCGTGTACCCAAGCGATGCGGATTTCATCAGGGCTGTCTCGCCGTCTTTAGCCCGCGCGTTCACGTCCGCGCCGGCGGTGATAAGTGCTCTCACGATGTCCGTGTCTTCATAGACTGCCCACATCAGTGCTGTATAGCCATCCATATCGCTGTTTCCACTAATCTTTGCATTCACGTCCGCGCCTGCGTTAAGAAGTACGTTCACGGTGTCCGTGTCCCCGTTCTGTGCGGCCGACATCAGGGCTGTGTAGCCTAACAAGCCTCTTGCATTCACGTTTGCGCCCGCGTCAAGGAGCATTTTCACGGTGTCCGCGTCCCCTTCTCCAGATGCATACATTAGCGCTGTCATGCCGTTATCATCCCGCGCATTCACATCAGCACCGGCATTGATAAGCGAGCGAACAGTAGCCGCATCTCCCTCCCTTGCGGCTTCAATCAGGGCGGTATTGCCGTAATCATCTTGCGCGTTCACGTTTGCGCCGGCGGCAAGAAGAGACTTCACGGCGGCAGTGTCCCCTTTGCGGGCAGCTTCAATCAGTGCGGCATCGTTGCTTGCAGCAAAAAGCGGCGCAGCAAGGCAGATGAGCAACAAAAGGGCGGCAATCCATATCAGCTTACTTCTTTTCATCAATCTTTCCTCCTTTATATATGCGGCGCTGCGCAGTTTTCTTCCATATATATAATACGCCGACTAGCTGACTTGCGCAACGCCAATAGTGTGCTGACGAAACGCCAGCAGCAAGCTTGCGGCTTAAATCGCGCCAAATGTTAAGAAATTGTTAATTTACAAAACGTCAGTAGTGTACTGACGAAACGTCAGCAGTAAGCTGATGAAATGGATAACGTAAAATATCTTTCGCAAATTCGCGTGGACAAAAAAAAGACACGGTAG
>CAZDXD010000069.1:0-7199 GCA_964509415.1 uncultured Treponemataceae bacterium | reverse complement strand
GCAAAGAGAATCCTTCCTTCAATAAAGCGGGAAACAAAGGTCCAGCACTTGTCATAGCAGGCGGCAGCCTTTTCCCGAAGCTGCATTGCATCTGTCTGCGCCTGAAAGAAATTGCCCGCAAGAAAGTGCATTGACGCAAAGTCAAAAAGGGTACGCATTTGCATGGCGGAATCACGCATTTTCACGCTGTTTTCAAGGGCGTAATCAAGATAAGAAAACGCGTCGCCTGAAGAGGAGTCTGTGCGCGAAAAAGAAAGGCGCGCCAGAAAAGAAAAGGCTTCGAATTCGCCGCAAATGATTTTTGCCCGCTGAAAGACTTGCAATGCGCGCTTGGCGCTTGTCTGCGCCGCGCGGAAATCCCCGCGGGAGAGCTTTTTTTCAGCTTCGGTGTGCTCTGCGATGGCGGTGGCGGTGTTTTTGTCGGAAAAGCGGTCTTTAAGCTCTTCCGCCGCTTTCGCAGGGTTAGGGCTTAGGTAGACCGCTGCAACAATAAGCGAATCGGGAATCTTTATGCCGAGCCCAGAAAGCCTTTCGTAAAAATCCCTGTTGGGGCGAATGTTGCCGGTTTTATATTTGTTTTGAAGGTAATCAAAAAGGTATTTGTCTATGCGCTTTTTGTTGCTTTCATGGGGAAAGCCGCTTTCCGCGAGATTTTGCATACAGCGGAAAAAGGCATTCCCGTGGGGAAAGCCGGCGGCGGAAAGCCAAGAGCCCACGGCTTCGCGGAAGGAACGTCCCTTGCCAAGAAAATTTAGAAGAGAATCCGTTTCGCCTGCATAGAGAAAGGTGGATGCACGGAAAAAAAGATAAGCCGCGTCCATAATGTCGGGAGGGACCGCGCCTCCGTCAATTACGCCCGCTTGCAGGACAGGCTCGCTTTCGGAGAAAGCTTCCCCTTTAACCTTAAAAACGCAAATTTCGCTTAAAAGGGCTTCAAAGTGCGCCGTTCCCTCTTCAAGGAAAGCGCCTTGCGGGATTTCTATTTCAACAGTTTCGTTGCCCTTGGTTTCAGCGTAAAAGCGCGAAAGGGCGGTAAAAAAGAGCTTTAAGAAATCTTCGCAGGCTTCCATTATGTATGACGGATGCTGCCTTGAAAAGCGCGAGGCGGAAAAGGTTTTAACTGCTTTTTTGTTTTCGCTAAAGGTGACGGCTTCTTTTTTTGTAAGGAAAGTCGCAGCGTCAAAGTCCATGGCTATGGCTGAAGCCGTGTTCAAAAGCGCGGAAAGAAAGCCCGTGTGCCCCGTGTCTTCAATCCCAGAAAAAGGAATCAAGACAGGGTTTTCAAGCAAGGCGGCGGAGCTTAAGCCGCCCGCGCTTTCAGGCTTTCGCCCGCTGTAGCAAAAAAGGCTTGAGCCTTCAACAGGCTCAAAATTGGCATACGGTGAAAGAAGCGAAGCGGTCTCTGCGGTTAAAACCGCGGCGCGGTCGGGGAAGATAAGGTTGTCGCAAGACGACATTCTGTCCACGATTTCATCGAAAGAGAACTCATTTTCGCTTGAATCCACAAAGATAAAGTATTCTTTTATGCGGTCTTTTCGCTCTTCCGCCAAATTCAAGATTGCCTCAAGTGTTAAAAAAACAGAAAAAGCGCAGCAGAGGTCTTTGCTGTCAAAGGCGTACACGCTTGAAGAATACTGCGGCAGAATAGAACCGCCGCTTGCTCCCGCGGCAGCGGCGGTTTCCTTAAAAAAGCTTTCGAGCACATCGGGGGCTATCAAATTCAGCTGGCGCTGATAGCGCAGGGAAAGCGAAACATAGATCATGATTGACAGCGATACTCCTGCCCGTTAGTATATCCATTACAAAAACAAAAAGCGAGAGGTTTTGAAGCTGAAACATGGAGATTAGGCTTAAAGGAAGATCTTTTCTTGCTCTTAAAGACTGGAGCGCGGATGAAATTCGCTTTTTGCTTAAAATAGCCGAAAGCGAAAAGAAAGCGTCAAGGGCGGGCGCTGCAAGGCGAAGGTTTGAAGGAAAAACCCTTGCGATGATTTTTGAAAAGCGCTCCACGAGGACGCGCTGCGCGTTTGAAACCGCTTTTGGCGAGGAAGGCGGGCATCCCGTTTTTCTTTCTACGGACGACATTCAGCTGGGCGCTAAGGAGTCCATTGAAGACACGGCGCGGGTTTTGGGGCGAATGTTTTCAGCGATAGAGTTCCGCGGCTTTAGTCAGAGAACCGTTGAAATTTTGAGCGAATATTCAGGTGTGCCTGTCTACAACGGCCTTACCGATGAGTGCCACCCGACGCAGGCTCTTGCGGATATTCTTACGCTGCGCGAAGAGTTTGGCTCGGAAGAGGGAAGGACGCTCTGCTTTGTAGGGGACGGGCGCAACAATGTTGTGCATTCTCTTCTCGTTATTTGCGCAAAGTTAGGCGTAAACTGCACTGTAATTTCGCCTAAGGAGCTTCAGCCCGAAGCCGCCTTTTTGGATGAAGTTATACCGTGTGCAAAAGAAACGGGTGCGCGCCTTTCTGTAAGCAGCGACACTGCGCTTGTGAAAGGCGCGGACGCGATTTATACCGATGTTTGGGCTTCTATGGGCGAGGAGGCAAAAAAGCAAGAGCGCGTCAGGCTCCTTTCTCCGTATCAGGTGAACGATGAACTTTTTTCCGCGTCAGGCAATAAGGATTGCATTTTCCTTCACTGCTTGCCGGCTGTAAAGGACGAAGAGGTTACCGAGCCTGTCATTGAAGGGCCGATGAGCCGCGTGTGGGAAGAGGCAGAAAACCGCAAGCACACAATAAAGGCAATTATGCTTGCAACTTTGCTTGATTCCGATGTATACTTAGCCTAAATTGCGTTTAATGCGGAGGTAAATCATGCGTCCTGTTATAAAAAAATGCGTTCTTCTGCTGGCTTTTGTCTTTGCGGCGGCTTTTCTCTTTGCGCAGGATCAAGATCAGAGTTATTATGCGGACAACGCGGGAACGGAAGAGCTCGATCTCTATTATTTTAACCTGCCTATTGTAAAGATTTTTAACCATCCGCGAGGCTATTATATTCTTTACAGAACACCCAGCCTTAAGATTGGAAAGCTGTACGTTCCGTGGGAATGGATGGACTATACTGACCACCGCGCGATTTACAATACCGTGAGGGTCGGCGTATCGCCATACGTTTCTTATGTTACAAACAGCGGAGAGTTTTTCCAGATAAGGATAAACGCCTCTGTCGATCCGAGGGATTCAACTTGGGGTGTAATCAGCTCAGGAAGGGTGCCGGACGAATACTTTGATGTCGACACGTTGACGCTGCAGTTTTAGTCTGCGGCATCAGCTCAAGCGAATCGGAATGAAAGAAATCCCCGCCGCCCTTAAAGCCTTTCTTTCGGCGTATGATACATACATCGTAGCAGGGCACAAGGAGCCAGACGGCGACTGCATAGGCAGCTCGCTGGCGCTGGCTTCCTTTTTGCGCCGCAAAGGAAAGAACACCGTTTTGCTTTCGGCGGGTCCTTTTAACCGCACGGAAACAAGGGAATACGAATCTTCATTTCTTTCGGAAATTCCAGCGATAACCGGGGAGGTGGCGGCGGTTATTGTAGACTGCTCTGACTTGGAGCGGACGGGGAGCATTGCTGACGCGCTTTCAGGGTTTCCCGCTGTTTTTATTGACCACCACGCCACCAATTCCTGCCGCGGAGACGCGAACCTCATTGACGGCGATGTCCCTGCCGCCGCCGTTTTGATTCAGGCGCTTATCGAGGAAATTGCGGGAGAAGTCACGCAGTACGAAGCGGAAATGCTTCTCTTTGGCATTTGCACGGACACCGGCTTTTTCCGCCATCTTGATTCAAGAAGCGCTGAAACCTTCTCCGCGGTTTCAAGGCTTGTGGCGCGCGGGGCGAATCCAAAAAAGACATTCGCAAAAATAAAAAACGGAAAGTCCTTCAACTCTCGCCTTTTGATTTCTTCAATTCTTTCAAAAATGAAGCGCTATTACGGCGGCAGGTTGATTGTCTCCATTCAGACACTCGAAGAAACGCAAAAATACGGGCAGGAAGCAAGGGACTCCGACGCCCTTTACCAGCTTATCCAGTCAATAGAAGGCGTTGAAGCAATTGCGCTTGTAAAGCAGGAAACCTGCAAAACCTGCACCGCCGGCTTGAGGTCTTTGGACAAAATCGATGTAAGCGTTGTGGCGGCTTCTTTCGGTGGCGGCGGGCACAGGCAGGCATCGGGGCTTTCCGCCGAAGGCCATGCGGAAGACATTGCCGCGCGGCTTGTAAAAGCCTTTGAGTCGCAGTTTGCGGGCAAATAACAGTTTTTCAAGAATTTTAAGCGTCGAAAGCGAAAATTCAAGGCAAAGCAGCGGGAAGAGTTAAAATTCAACCGCAGGCAAAAGAAAATTCAAGCCTGAAAAGCTGCAAGCCGCGAACAGAACGCGCGCTAAACCGCAAGAAAAGCGGCTTTTCCCGCCGCAGATTTAAGCATTTCTTTCTTTTAATAACTCGCCTTAAAAGGTCTTTTCCCCTTTTGTAAAGCTCTTTGAGCATAATTTCACTTTTTTTAGCTCTTTTGCAACCGTTTGGCATGTTTATTGCTATAAATCATTTATGCGATCGCGTTCTGGTTTTCAAGAGCAGTTGATATTAAGGAGTATTTTATGGAAGACGTGGAAATTCGCAAAATGATGGAGGCTTATTTGCAGGAACCTTCGGAGGAAAAAAAGCAGGAGCTGGTCGGCGCCACGGCGGTTTATGTTTTTACAAGCCTTAAATGCATTCTAGGCAAGGCGTACCCGGCGGACGAAGACGCGAGGAGCGAGTTTATCTTGTGGATTTACCCGCAGCTTGAGAGGATTGTAGATCGCTTTGACCCGGAAAAAGCGTCTTTTCTTACCTATGTTTCTGTCGGGGTTAAATACAGGTACATCAGGTTCTGCGCGGAAAAGGCAAAGGCGGCGGAAATCAGGCGCGCGGCAGAAAGCGAGGAAACGAAATTCTGCGAGGGGTATAATATCGAAGACCAAGATGAAGAACTGTGCGTTTGCGAAAGCCCCGCGCCTTATGGCGCGGTCAGCGAGCCGCAGGAAAAAGACGCGGCTGTTTTGCCCTGCGTGCTGGAGCGGGCGGGAAAGTCAGAGTCTGCAAAAAAGCGGATGTCGCGCGACATACTTCTTCTTGCCTTAAAATCCACGTTTTACCTTTCAGAGGACTTAATCGAAAAGGTCTCTGCCTTTTGCGAAATCCCGCGAGAAGACCTTGAAAGTCTTCTTGAAAGCGTGCGCCGTGACTACAGCGCGAGGCAAAGCGCTTATGAGGAACTTAGGCTGCGCAAATACTGCTATTACATCAGGGCGTTCAGCTGCCGCAAAAGGCTTTCCGACATTCAGCTTGGCGGCGCTTCTGACAGTGAAAAAATACGCGCTATGGAAAAGGAGCGCGACTTTTGCGACAAGCAGAACGCGCGGCTTCGCTCCAAAATGCAAAAGCTGCAGCGAAACCCCAGCAACCGGTATTTGGCGGGGCTTCTCGGCATGCCGCGCGGAAGCGTAAATTCTGCCCTTGTAAGAATGAAAAAGCATTTGTATTCTTCTGACTATGGAGATACTGCTGGCGACTTCTAACAGGCACAAGCAAAAGGAATTTGCCGCCCTGTTTTCAGGCTTTGACATCGCCATTCCCGCGGACAAGGGCATTCCGTTTGCGCCTGAAGAAAGCGGCTCATCTTTTTTTGAAAACGCGCTCATCAAAGCGAAAGCCTTGTATGAGGCGGCGGGGCTGCCCGTCCTCGCTGATGATTCGGGGCTTTGCGTTGACGCGCTGGGAGGCGCTCCTGGCATCCGCTCCGCCAGATTCGGCTCCGAAAGCGGCGAACCGCTGCCCGATAGCGGGCGCAACGCTCTCCTTCTTGCAAAAATGGCAGGGGAAGCCGACAGAGCCTGCCGCTTTGTTTGTTGCCTTGTCTTTTACGCGGGGCAGAACCGCTTTTTTTCCGCGCAAGAAACGCTAGAAGGCGTTCTTTTGGACGCGCCGCGCGGAGAAGGCGGCTTTGGCTATGACCCGATAGTCTCTCTGCCGGATTTGGGCAGGTCCGTAGCCGAGCTTTCAGAAGAAGAAAAAAACAGAATTTCCCACAGGGGCAAGGCGGCAAAGGCAATTAAAGTCCTTTTGGATGCCGGATTTAGGGGCTAGGGGTCTTGCGCATTACAGCAAGCCGCATTGCCGCAGAATATCCGCCACAACCGCGCCTAAATTGCCATGCCTGCCGGACCTTTTTGCCATAGTTGTCTAGTTGTCTAGTTGTCTAGTTTATCTTCCTCTATCAGCTTATCTAGCACCCTCTGCGCGCTTGCGTACGCTTCTTCCGGGTAGGGAATGCTTGCCTTTGTAAGATTGAGCCTTTCTAGTGCCTTTCGCCCCATGTGCTTTATCTTTGCCTTTGCAGGAAGTTTTGACTTGTAGCGTTTAAGCGGCTCATTCTTCCACGGGGACTGCTCGTAAAAGTAGCGCCAAACGGGGGTGAAGGGGTGAGCGCATTCCTTGAACCACGGCTTTACAGGCCCCTGAAAGTGCGCTATGAGCGGGCGCTCAACGGCCGCCTTGAGCTTGCCCCACTCATCCTTTAAGAGGAACTGCGTTTCCTTCGCATAGTATTTGTTCTTTTCTTGCTCAAGCCAGTAAAAGACATAAAAGCACACTGACATCACGTTATATGAATAATCGAGCTGAAAGATTCTGCCGTGCAGTACGGCGTTAATTAGGTCTTGGTCATGCCAATAAAGCCTTTTTGCGTTCTCTTTAAGGTGCTCAATCATTGCAGCGGTCAAGTTATCGCGTCGCCACAGGTCAATGTCAAAAAGCATAACGCCCGAATTATAATAGCCGTCTTTAGGCGGATACCCTAAGCGGTTGTAAGCATATATATGCGCATTTTCGCGCTCAAAGCACATACCAACAGGGCAGCCGTTCAAGTCAGTTTCAAAAAACTCGCCTAAGCTGCCCGTGCAGACAATGTCCCCGTCAAGGTAGAGCGCCCTGTGTACATCCTGCGGGAGCAAGTCAGCGGCTAGAATGCGGTAATAGGCCGCGGGCGTAATGTGCGTTGTGTTCTCTAGAGTTGCGTTAATGCTTGCGCGCATTTCTTCACTGATAAGCTTTGCAGGCTCATAAAAGCAAACCTCCGTGTTCTCTCGCCTCGCGGCAATGCCTTGCAGGATGGCTTTGTCGGCTTCGTCTAGGTCATCGCTTAAAA
>CAZDXD010000068.1:0-7267 GCA_964509415.1 uncultured Treponemataceae bacterium | reverse complement strand
GCAGCCATACGTTGACTATCCCGTGCCCGGCGTCCCGTATTATTACGCTGTCGTTCCGGAATCTGCTGTGCGAAGCGGCGGCGTTGTGTTTGGCTATGGAGAAAACACCAACGAAATCCCTGTCGAGGTGCCGGGCGAGTACGCAGGCATTCCGTCAGCAACAGCGCGAGCAACAGTCCGCGACATTCCGTTGCCGCTTCTCAATCCTTTAGGCACAACGCAAACGCTGCCCGCGGCTTTTTCCGCTGAAACAGAAGAGATTATTGCCGCGCTCAATGCTTCAACGGCTAGGCGGAATGCCCCGCAAGAGGAAAACCTGCCGCGGGACGTTCCCTATCGCTTTCCTGAAGACACAGCCGGCGGGTTCGGCGGGGAAGAAGCTGCCCTTAAAAGCATTTTGGACACCTATTTTGAAGGCGAGGCTTGGGCGGAGCTTGAGGCGGAGCTGTCCCGCTTTCTTTCGCTAAGGCGCACAGACGAAGTTGCCGCCCGCGCGCGCTTTTACTTGGGCGAAGCTTATTACTTTATGGGGGACTACAGCCAAGCACTTGCAGAGTTTCTTTTGACGCGGGATGCGTACCCTGCAAAAGCAGGCGAGTGGATTCAAAAAGTCTTGAAAAGGCTTTAAGCGAAACCTTAAAAGCTCAGGGGCGCGATTCGCTTGAGCAGTCTGCTATCTTATGCTGCGGAGAATCGAAAAGAGAGCGGGAGAAGCGCCCGCCTGCGCCGCAGAAGAAGAAGCCGAAATCGCCTGCCTTTCGCTTTCAGCCGCGTTGCTGTCTTCCTCCGGAAGCAAAACCACAAAATCGCCCGGGCGCATTCTATCAAAAAAGCCTTCGCGGGCAAAAGTTCCTTCGCTTAAATCGCTTTCCACGACAGAAACTTCAACGCGCCCTGAAACCGCAGTTTCGGGATAGCTTAGCGCCATTCCTTCCGAAGCGAACGCCAAAGCGCCGTCAGGGATAACCAAAAACGACGCCCCCGCCTCAAGCCCATCGCTTTTGCCTAAGTCAATTACAACGCTATTCTGCTCGCGTTCGAGAATGCAGCCAAAGACAGGGAAGGCGGCAGCTGTATTGGCTGCCAAATGCCGAATAGCGGAAGAGAACATTCCGTTTCCCGTTCTTGAAACTGAAAAGCTCCCTGCGGCTGCTCCAGTCCTGGAAAGAAAAATATCCGCCGTCATCGCGATTTCGTCCTTGCTTTCTTCAAGCGAAAGAATAACGAAAAACTCCTCTCCGCCTTCGCGCGATGCCCTGAAAGCGTCCGAATAGCTGCCGCTGAAATCAGGCGAGGCAGTTGCGGCAAAGCGCCCGCGAGAGGAAAGCTCATCGGCAAAGGCCAAAGCCGCCGTTTTTTCCGCGCCCGGATAAAGAAGGCTTGAAGCCGTGTCAATATAATAAACGCCTATCGGAATATGCGTTTTGTCAACATAGAGCGTGTCGATATTCCAGCGAGCGTTTATGGACTCCCTTAGAAGGCTAGCATAGTTTTCCACCGCGTCGCTGACTTGCGTTGAAGTGTCCCCAATGGACTGAACAAAGCGCATTTCGTCCAGATACTGCAAATAAGAGCCCGCGGAAAGAAGGAGAGAAGCGTAATTTCTGCGGGCGGCAGTGTCATACGGGTTGAGCTTTAAGCCCCGCCGATATTCTGAAAGGGCGCGATCTGCCATGTGATGCCGCGAAAAGGAAGCGGCGGAGCTAAAGCGCGCGTCCGCCCAGTCCGCGCGGGCGGTATCTTCAAGCGAAAGCGTTTCAAGAACCAAATCTTCGGCAAAAAAGCGCAAGATTTCATCTTCCGCGCCTGTGGCAAGCCCAAGCCGCGCAGTCGAAATTGCCTCGTCTCTCCTCCCCATTTTAGAAAGCGCTAAAACCTTAGCATACCATGCGGCAGGATTCTTGCGGTTTATCTGAATCATCCTGTCGGCAATTTCATTCATTTCGCGGAAGCGGTCGGAATAGTACAGGACAGAAGAAAGGACTTCAAGCGCGGCGGCGTGTTCAGGGTCGACTTCCAGCGCAGAGCGCAAATAACGGTCTGCCATTTCGTAGTTCCCTGCGTTTGCCTCAAAAACGCCTGCAATGTATAAAGTCTGAGCGCCGTCGCCGTAATATTCCAGCGCCTGGTTGATAAAGCCAGCGGCGGCAACTGTTTTTCCTTCTTCTTGGCATATCATTGCAAGAGATAAAAGAGCCTTTCTGTTCTGCGGGCTTCTGTGCAGCGCTTCCATATATCGATTTTCCGCAGAAGAGATTCTGCCAGCGGCGGCATCAAGCTCGCCCAAGCCAAAGCGGGCATCTATGTTGTTCGGCCATTGGCGGAGAATTTGCGTAAAAACAGCTTCCGCCTCTGAAAGCTGCCTTAAGCCAATAAGTATAAACCCGTGGAGAGCTAAAACATCTGCGGAATTGGCGCGAAGAGCCTCCGCTTCAAGAACACAAGAAAGGGCTCTTTCATATTCATCAAGTTCATAAAAGCATTGCGCAAGAGAAAAATGCGCGTCAAAAAACGAAGGGTTAAGGCGCAACGCTTCCTGATACTGCTCGGCGGCGGAGTACCAGTCGCCCTCATCCTGCGCGGCTTTTCCTGCCTGGTAAAAGTCCAGCGCGCCGCGAGAACTTGAGCCGCCGCTCTGCGGAAAGCAGACGGCAGAAGCAAGCAGGGCAAAGCTAATTACAAATCCCGTCGCGATTCTTTTTTTCATATTTCTGGGATGCTAAAGCCTATTCAGTCGTTTCAGGATTTTTTCGCCTGACTATTTTCACAGTGGTTATCCTGTGCCCGTCCATTGCCTGGATAATAAAATCAAAATCGTTCCAGCTGACAGTCTCATACCGCACAGGGATTTTTCCAAAGAGATTAAACACAAAACCGCCCAGCGTGTCGAATTCTTCAGAAGGAAGGCTATCGCCGAGAATATCAGACAAATCGTCAAGCGCCGCGCGCGCATCGCAAAGCCATACGCCTTCGCTAATTGGGAGGACATCTTCCGGCTCATTTTCAAATTCGTCCTGTATGTCGCCGACAATTTCTTCTATTATATCTTCCAAACAGACAATGCCCGAAACCCCGCCATATTCGTCTACGGCGACAGCAATGTGAACGTGCCGCCTTTTGAACTCGCGCAAAAGCGAGTCAATTCGCTTGGATTCCGGCACAAAAAACGGCTTGCGGATTACCTTTTCTACTTCAAGCGGATCGCCCCGCGCCATCAAATTGATTAAATCCTTGACATAGAGAATGCCAACTACATCGTCAATTGTCTCATTGTAAACCGGAAAACGGGAGTGCCCGCTGTCTGCAATTTTCTGCAAAAGAATGTCGCCTTCAATGTCAATCGGAAAAAAATCCACATCGATGCGCGGAATCATCACTTCTTTCACGGAGGTTTCAGATAAATCAACAACACCCCGAATCATGTCGCGCTTTTCTTCGTTGAGCGCCGTTCCAAAGTTTTCCTCAAGGCGTTGCGAAATGTATTCGTTCTTTTTGCGCTTTATTTTTTCAAAAAAGCCCATCCTTATTCCTCTTTGAGGACAAAAACGCCGTCTAGCGTCTTTAATATCGATTCCTGAATTTTAAGCATTTTCTGCCCAAGCGAGCTGCCTGAATGATCCATTCCATTTAAATGAAGGATACCATGAATAACAAGGCGTTTCAATTCCTCATTTTTGCTTACATTAAACTCATCGGAATTAAAGACGAGATGGTCAAGGCTTACGATAATTTCACCTGCGCAGAAAAACGTTTTGATGGGGTTTTCTTCGTATTCGCCGCCGATTTCAAAGGAAAGGACATCCGTAGGCGCGTCAATGTTTCTGAATTGCCGGTTAAGGGCGTGGATAAAGCCGTCGCCGCATAACACAATAGAAAAATCCCACGGGACGCGATGAATTTCAGCTTCCGGACTCTGGAATACAGCGGCGGCTACAGCCGCGAACCCGTCAGGCAGGATAGCGGGAGCAGAGCTAAGCTGCTCCGCAGTTATAGAAACAGTCAGTCTGAAAAATTCATTTTCATGCGCAAGCAACCGGTGAATGCTTGGGTCGCATGAGGGATCTTCAGTCATTCCGCGCTTTTCCTGACGGAAGATGCCGCTTTTCTTTTTGTCCCAGAGCCGCGGGGAGCGGTTTTCTTTGCGGGCTTGGCGGCGGCTTTGCCCGCGGCTGCCTTGTCTGGCAGAACTGCAGAAGACGGAGCAACTGTCTCTTGCCCGCCAGCTTCATTTTTACCGGAAGCTCCGTTTGCAGCTGGCTCCTTTTTTTCCTGCGGCTTATCCTGCCCGTCGGGGTCTTTCTGGTCAGGATATTCAATTCTTGAATGGTAATATCCTACAAGAAGATTCACAAAAGATTTCTTTATTATGTCGAGGTCGCGAAATGTCAAATCGCAGTCCGCAAGCTGGCCGTGTTCTATTTTCATTTTTACAAGCTCATCAATAAATTTTTCAAGGCGCGGCATGGAAGGCTTTTCGAGAGTCCGGCAGGCAGCTTCAACTGTATCAGCAAGCATTACAACAGCGGATTCTTTGGTTTTAGGCGGATTACCCGGATACACAAAATCCTCAATGCTTGTGTCGGGATTTTCCAATTTTGCTTTATTGTAAAAGTAAGAAATAACGCCGTTTCCGTGGTGTTCCGCAATTATGTCGATTACTTCCTGCGGCAACTTGAGATTCCTTGCCTTTTCAACGCCCTGCTTTACATGGCTTCGGATAATTGTCGCGGAAATGCGAGGGGGAAGCTCCTCATGCTTGTTTACGCCGTGCTGGTTTTCAACAAAATATTCGCCTTGATTCATTTTGCCGATGTCATGATAATAAGCGCCAACGCGGGCAAGCAGGGCATTCGCGCCAATCGCGCGGCAGGCATCTTCAGAAAGAGAGGCTACCATCTGCGAGTGGTTGTAAGTTCCCGGCACCGTCAAAAGCATTTTTTGCATAAGCGGCGTGTTCAAGTCCGAAAGCTCCATCAGCCTGAAACTGGTTACCGCATTCAATAGCTTCTCCAGCAATGGAAGCAACCCGATAACAAGGATTCCGCTTAAAAAGCCATTAAGCGCGGCAATCGTAGTGTAAAACAGTATCAGCGAAGACTGCACCGGGTACGCAATGGCAATAATGAATGCAAAAGCAGCGCAGAGAAGGTACATCAGCGCGGCGGAACGCACAAGGTCAAGGCGGCGCCCCGTGTCGCGGATTACGGCGACAGCCGCCAGCCCTGAAAACACGGAAAAAAGCATTGGCTCTGGCATAAACCCGGAAGAAATGAACACCGCGGCGGACAAGGCAAACACCATAGCTATAGCCGCCTGCTTGTTCAGCAAAACAGCAATCAGCATGGAAAAAAACGCCGCGGGAACAGCAAGCATAAAATTCATTGGGCTCTGCAATGCACGAATATGCGTAAAAGTAAGCCCCAGCGCGTAAATTATGCAAAAACAGACGGAAAGAAAAATCCTATACCGCAACAGGAAAAGATTTTTGCAAGGAACCGCCGAAAGAATAAAAACAGAAATAACAATCGATGCAAAAAGAAGCAGCTCGACCGCGGCAAACCGCATCATGTTAATTGCCGAGCCTGACTGCGCCAAATGCTCAAGCTGCGCGTAGCTTTCTTCCGTTACGATAAACCCGCGTCGGACAATTTTTTCTCCCTGCGGAATAACAACAAGAACTGGAGAGACAGACTCAAGCGCGATTGCTCGCTTGCGCTCGCTTTCATAGCTCTGGTAAACAAGGTTTTCGCGCAGAAAAGGGAAAACAAGCGCTGAAACATACGCTTCAAGCGAAGTGTCAAGCCCCGCGGCCTGCGCTTCAGAGTCGAGAAAATCTTGAAGATTTTCCCTCGTAAGGAGCGCCGACATTTCCATTGTAAAATGGTCCATGCCGCGAATAACTTCCACTTCCGTCCTGCTGAAATTTTCCATTCCCTCGTCGGGAAAAGATGTGAGCCCGTGCGTTACAACAGAATTGAAAAAATACGAAGCAAAGCGCAAGACATCGGTGCGGTTATTTTCCGAAAGGGCGAAAAACTCATCGAGCGTATCCGCGGGGACAGAGCCGGGGTAAAGCTCCTGTACTTCGAGCGCAGCTGTCCGCGGAGAAGAGGCGTTCATGCTCAACTCTTCAATGGAACGGAGAAAGTCAAAAAACTGCATTTGCCACCCTGAATGCGAGCCGGAATCGGGCAGGTATTCAAACACGGCGGTAACTAGATTCATTCTAGCCTCACGCCTTATGGCAGTAGCTTCCTCATCGATATAAGAGAGGTCATTCAAGAGGGTAACGTCCCTGTCAGAAACAGTGCCAACTTCAAAATCATCCAAATTGACTCTGGTAACGCCGCGCTCGCTTAAAAAGGAAATTCCTGTAAAGAGAGTGAGAATCGCGAAAACCGCAAACGCTAAAACAAGCAACTGCGCTTGCGCGCGTATTTTTTCCGCGCAGTTCCTGAAAAAGAGGGAAATAGACGCTCTAAACTTTTTTTTGCCCATAAGCCGAATTGCTTTTCCTCGCCAACGGGAACGCGAGCCCCATTGCGACAGACAAGCGATTATGACGGTTTTTTTGATATTTCGCAATAACCAAAGCACCAAGGGGGATGTAGAAGCAGACCAGTATCTTTGCTTTGTGGTTGCGGGGCATGGTAACGGCATCTTTCATCGGCGACAACCGGCAAAGGCGCTTGACAGAAAGAAGCAACTTTGCTATGGGTAATTCTGCCTGATAAAGCTTGTGAGTCTAGAGAAGAGCATGATGGTTGTCATGCTCTTTTTTTTGTTTTGCTTGGGTAGATGTGAATAAATAATATAAATTTTAAAACGGCCAAAATCTATTGGGGAGGTAATTCTGGCATGAAGAAAAATTTTCGCACACTACTGGCAATGATCGCCGCGCTTGCTTTGGCTTTTGTAGGGCTAAGCGCCGCGTCGGGGTCAATGGCCTCGCGCAGCTGGCTTCGCAAGCCCCCATACCAAGCGTGCGCGACCGTCAAGAGGTTAAGCCGCCTCTCTTCGTCCATCCTGTAAAGCTCATACACGCCCGCGGCGGCAGGCACGCTCGCTGTTGCCTTGTGCTTGACGGCTTTATTAGCGGCGGCCAGGCAAGCGCATAAAAAGCGGCCTGCACCCTCACCCTCGCGGCAATACCCGCGTCCAGCTCTTGCATAAGATGAGTATAGCGCAAAACCGCGCGCAAGTCAGCTACCGGCTTACGACTGACGATCTGTCAGCTTACGACTGACGATCTGTCAGCTTACGACTG
>CAZDXD010000067.1:0-7268 GCA_964509415.1 uncultured Treponemataceae bacterium | reverse complement strand
TTATAAAGAGGAAAAGCGCGTAGCATACAAGCGGCAGCCAATGCGCTATTAAAAGCGAGGCGGCTATCGCAATCGCGCAAGAGAGGAACTTAGCGACAGGCGGCATATCCGCAAAGAAAGGCGCGGGTGCGCTGGAATCGCGCAACGCAGTTTCTAGCGCAGCTTGCGTTGCGGGTTCATTCTTGCGCGCGCTTTCTTTTGCCTCCGCCGGCTGTTGTTCCGCTTG
This sequence comes from uncultured Treponemataceae bacterium, assembly GCA_964509415.1. GTDB lineage: Bacteria > Spirochaetota > Spirochaetia > Treponematales > Treponemataceae > Avitreponema. The sequence continues at coordinate 7,042 of CAZDXD010000067.1, read as the reverse complement.
TTGTTCAATACGCGGCTTTTGGAAGCTGTCAAGGCTTATAACGCCATCGGCAAGGCCTTCACAGTCAGCCCTCCTGTTCGCGGTGAACACAACGCACTTTCCGCTTTTTGCAAGCCGCTTAAAAAGCGCCTTTATTTCCCCGCGCGACCTTGCATCAAGGGCAGAGAACGGCTCGTCAAAAAAAAGAATGTCGCTTCCTGTAGCGATAATGCCTGCAATGGCGGCCTTTCGCTTTTCGCCCCCAGAAAGGCTAAAAGTCTTTCTGTCCGCGAAGTTGTCAAACGGGAGCCCCGCAGCATCCATTGCCCTGCGCACTATTTCTTTTAGCTTATCCCCCGAAAATCCTGCGCCTTCAGGGGCAAAGGCCACATCATCGGCTACAAACTCCTCAAAAAGAGCGGCTTCGCTTTCCTGCACTGCAAGCGCGCGCGCCGCGCCTTCGCTTACTCTTATTTCACCACTTTCAGGCGCGGCTATCCCTGCAAGGGCAAGCAAAAGAAGGCTTTTCCCGCTCCCCGACTCTCCCGTCACGGCAGTTATTTGCCCCGCGTGCAAGCTGAACGAAACGTCACAAAAAGGACCTGCCGAAAGCTCAGAGCAGACAAGAAGAGGCGGCGGAGTGTCGTTTTCCTTATCATGCTGACTGCAGCTTTCTTCTAAAAAAGAGCTTTCTTCTCTGTAAATGAGCCCCCATTCGGCAAGTAACGCTTCCGGAAGCTGTGTGAAATCCTCATTGCTTCCGTCAAAAACAAGAACACCTTCGCTTAAAACCAGAACGCGCCTTGCCCGTAAGGCTTCATCAATGTCGTGCGTAACATGAAGCACGGTTTTCTCTTCAAGGCAAATGCGGTCAAGAAAATCAAGGAGGGCATCCCTCGCCTTTTCAGAGAGCATAGACGCAGGCTCGTCAAGAAGGAGGATGTCGGGGTTGAGCGCGAGCGTTCCTGCAAGGGCAAGGCGCTGCTTTTGCCCGGTGGTGAGCTCCGCCGTTTGCGCTGTTTTTTCAGCATCCGGAAGAAAAAGGGAGAACGCACCATCAATACGCTCTTTTATCTCTTCGCGCGGCAAGGCAAGGTTTTCAGGGCCAAAGGCTGCGTCAAGCTCTACGGTTTCCGCTACAATCTGGTCATCCGGCGCTTGAAAGACAACAGCTGTCGGCACGGAGCGGATGCTGCCTTTCGCCTTGCCGTCATCTTGCGTGCTCTCGCTAAAAATGCGGATTGATCCTGCGTTGCCCGCAAGCCCTGCAATGCAGCGAAGGAGCGTGCTTTTTCCCGAACCGTTCGCACCGAGAACGGCGATGTATTCCCCTCTTTCCACAGCAAAAGAAACATCTCTTAGCGCATCCTTTTCGCTTGCGGGGTATCTGAATATGAGGCTTTCCACGCTTAAAATCACAGGTGGCACTCTACTATGATTTTCAGAGCGGGGGCAAGGGAGTCTCAGAATTTAGAGCTGAGAACTTAAAGCTGAGACGCATAGAGTAGAGCAAGCCTTGCTATAGCCTAAAACCTACTTTTTCCGCCCCGGCTTTGCGTTTTTGGCAGGCTTTGCCGCCGCCTTAGTTCGTTGGGGCTTTTTCTTGAGGTAGAGCGGGTAAAAGACAAGAAAAGCGGCGGAACATGCTATCATAATAAGGCAGAGGATCTGCCCGGTGGAAATGTTAAGAAAAGAGTCTATAAAATACGTGGGGAAATCCTCGCCGCCTTTTGTAATTCTAAAGCCTAAGTTTGAGTCAGGCTCGCGCAGGTATTCAATAAAAAAGCGGACAAGCCCGTAGCCGAGCGTGTAAATAGCGGAAATAAAGCCATTATAAGGCTTTCTTTTGCGGAATATAAACCAGATAACCGCCCAGAGAACAATCCCCTCAAAAAAGGCTTCGTAAAGCTGGCTTGGGTGGCGCGGAAGATTAACGGAAACAGCCCCTGACGGCACGTCAATGCCATTCCGCGAGACAAAGTCTCTAACCCAGTCTTCTGAAAGCGAGAATCGCTCCGCGCTTGGGAAGAACATTCCGATGGGGCTTTCCGTCACGCGGCCGTAAAGTTCGCCGTTAAGGAAATTGCCCAGCCGCCCAAATGTGTAGCCGAGAGGAATGGAAGCGCACATACAGTCGCACCATGCGCCAAAAGGCTTTTTATAGCGAATAGACCAAAGCACCATTCCCAGCAGGCCGCCGATAAATCCGCCGTGATAGGACATTCCCGCAAGGCCTGTCCAGCGACCGTTGCGAAATGGCCAGAAAATCAAAAGAGGGTTTCTTCTGTAAATGCCTGACGTATCATAAACAAGAGCCGCGAAAATTCTTGCGCCGAGTAAAAGCCCTATAATGCCCCAAGTAAAAAACATGAGCACATCATCTGCTGTAATTTCTTCTCCCGAAAACCGGCTAAGCTCCCCTTTTTTTACCTGCCAGCGGAAAGCAAGATAAGCGGCCGCAAAAGCAAAAAGATACATAAGCCCGTACCAGCGCAAAAACGGCACGCCGGGGATGATTTCGGGCTTTATCCACGAAGGATAATTTAAAAACAAAAGCATTTTGTGTTTTTGGATTTCAAATCTTAAAGCCCTGCCGCGCCGCTTCAAGGAGCTTTGTTTTAAGCAACGTGTTTTCTTTCTTTAACACAGAAAGCTCGTATTGCTGCGATTTGATGATTTCCGCCAAGTCTCCTGTAGAAAGCGCGCCGCTTCCGGCAAGTTCTTCAATGGATTCCATTTTAGCTTCAAAATCAGCGGCGGCTTCCATTTCCGCAGACTGGAATGTGCCGTCATTTATGGCGGAAAAACTCTTTTCCTCCTTGTCATAAGGATCGTCGGTTTCCGACTGAACGATTTTGTCAGCTATTCTGTAAACAGCCTGTGCAAGAACGGACTGCGGCTTATAAACAATCACCGGCAGGCGCGAGGAAAGAGCTATGTCCTGAACACTGTCGCGGTACATTACGCCAAGATGCTCCAAATCCAGGCTTAGGTACTCGCGGCAGGATCGGCGGATTTTTCCCGCCCGTTCCGCGTCCTGCGGTCCGTCTATCATATTCATTACAATGCGCGGGCGGAATACGGACAGGTAGCTCATAAAAATTTCCGTATTTTCGGGGTCCTCTTTTCTAAGGAGCTCAACGAGTTTTGGAAGATAAAGGCGCTGAAGGGAAGAGCTATCGCTTTTTAGCTTTTCAAGAAAATCGCGGCCAGGGGATTTTTTTTTGAATGAATTAAAAAGAAGCCTGAAAACCGCGTTTTTCAAAAAAAGATATGCGTTAAGAGTCGCGGTAACATGCGGCGAGGTTACGACAATTCCGCGCGGTGAAAGAAGAAAAAAATCAAGAACGGAAAGGTGCGTGCCCGCGCCCAAGTCAAGAATAAGATAGTCCGTGCTTTCTTCAAGTTTGTTAAAATTGCGCAGTATTGAATTTTTTTGCGAAAGTCTCAGGGAGCTTAAGCCGGGAATTTCAGAGTCGCCGGGTATAAAGCGGACGTTTTCGTAAGAAGTCGTGAGAATACACTCGTCAAAGGATGCGCCCTTGCTCAAGAAAGTGCCAAGCCCGTTTTTAACCGCCTGCTCGCCAAGTACCAAATGCAAATTGGAAGCGCCAAGGTCAAAGTCAGCAAGCACAACGCGCCGCGAGCCTTGTCCTAAAGCGATTGCAAGATTCGCCGCCAGAAGGCTTTTTCCAACGCCCCCCTTGCCGCTTGCGATGGGTATTATCCGCATATTTTTCTCCGTCTCCACAGGCATAAAATAAATGAAATTAAATCGCCTGCAACACAGATTATTATACCATAAAATATGAAAACAAAATCAGATATCTGCGATATAACGGAAGAGGCTGAATTGGCAACACGGACAATCAGAAACGCAAACGCCAAAAGCGAAAGCCCTTTTGCTATCGCTAAAAGAGGAAGGCAAAAACTGAATCCCTTTTCGTTTGCGGCAAGCATAAAATACATGACGGGAATGAGGCACAGTGCCGCTATGGAAGCGTATTCAAAAACCGTGCTGCCAGCCAAAAATCTGCTGTTTGCGGAAAAAACTTCCCTGCTTAAAAAAGCGATTTTAAGGGTTTCGTAGAACAGGAGGACAATATAAATAATCCGTGAAAGCCGCAAGCGTTTCATTGCCCTTTCAGCATATGCAACTTTTTTTCTGCGGTCAAGCGGTGGAAAACAGCAGAACGGAACTCGACGGTATGCCGCAGGCAAAAGAGTCATTCCTGTGCAGGCAGAGCGGAATCAAGTTTTAAGACAGCTGTGCGCAAAACGCGCCTGTCGCGAATTTCCGTTACCTTGATGCGAAGAGAAGGCGTTTCCACTGTAAAAACAGAGCCGTCATCCGGAATTGAGCCGTAAACGCCTAGAACATAGCCGCCGAAGGTGTCGTATTCTTCAAGCGGAAGCTCAACACCAAGTTTTTCAGAAACATCGTCCAGCGAAGTGCCTCCTCGGATAAGCCATGTGCCGCTTCCATCAGGATTTTTCGCGATTTCCTCGCCTAAATCTTCTTCGCCTTCATCCGGAGTAAAGTCGCCTACGAGCTGCTCAAGAATATCGTTGACCGTCACAACGCCGGTCATTCCGCCGTATTCATCCAGAACTACCGCGAAATAGCGGCGCGCTTCTTTCATCTTTTTGAACACAACATCAGCTTTAAGCGTTTCGGGAATAAACCACGCGGGCTTTACCGCGGTGTTCATAACGCTTTCGCGGCTTTTGTCTTCAAGGCGGAAATATGCCGAAGCCGAAAGCACGCCGGCAACAGAATCCGCGGTCTTTTCGCAGACAGGGTAATTTTCGTGCCCGCTTTCTAGAATCAATGAATTCCACTTGTCCATGCTGTCGTCAAGAAAAAGAAAGTCTACGTCCTGCCTGTGCGTCGCAAATTCGCCGACTTGTATATCGTCAAACTCAAAGACATTCTGAATCATCTCTTTTTCCGAAACATCGATAGCGCCCTTGCGGCTGCCTTCATCGACCATGAGGCGGATTTCTTCTTCGCTTACGGCATCGTCATCTTCTTCAGGATTCATTCCAAAAAGACGCAAAACGCCGTTTGTAGAAATTGTAAGAAGCCAGACAACAGGCGCAAATATTTTGGAAATGATGGTGATGAGTCCCGACATTAAAAAAGCAACCTGTTCGGATTTTTTCATCGCGATTCGCTTGGGCACAAGCTCCCCGAAAATCAGCGTTATATAAGAAAGAATCAGCGTGATAAGCACAATCGAGACAGTGCGAACAGTTTCATAGGAAACGGGAAGCCCGAAACCCGCAATCCACGCGGCAATGTAAGCGGAAAAATTATCCGCAGCGAACGCGCTTCCAAGAAAGCCGGACAGCGTTATTGCAATTTGAATTGTAGAAAGAAAGCGCGCGGGAGCTTTAATCAGCTTTTGAAGGCGCAGCGCCCTTTTGTTGCCTTTTTCCGCTAGCTGGCTGACTTTTACTTCATTGACAGAAACAACCGCGATTTCAGCGCACGCAAAAATTGCATTCAGCATTATAAGGACAAGCTGAAGAACAAGCGACCATAGAATGTCTTCCAATAATACTCCTTAAAACCCGCAAAGGATTTCAATGCTTCAGCATAAAAGAAATAGCAGGGGCTGTCAACTTGACGGTATTTACAGGTTTGCTGAATTGTGATAGCACAGAATATTAAATCGAGGTTCTTTATGGCACAAACCGTTCGTCCCCTGTTCAGCAACAGGGATCTTTTAGCTCTGATATGGCCGCTGGTAGTTGAGCAGCTTCTTGGCCTAACGCTGGGCATGGCCGACATTATCATGGTAGGCACACTCGGAGAAAGCGCCGTTTCGGGCGTTTCGCTCGTGGACAATATCCAAGTTTTGCTCTACAGCCTGTTCTCAGCGCTTTCAACAGGCGGCGCTGTAGTCTGCTCGCAGTACATTGGGAAAAATCGCCAAGATCTTTCATCTAAAACAGCAAAACAGCTTATCTACACTGTGTTTTTGCTCGCCGCGACGATTGCCGCCATTGGGCTTTTGGGCAGGCATAAGATTCTTTCCCTCATCTTTGGAAAAATCGAAGCGGATGTAATGAAAGAAGCGCAAACCTACTTTGCCGTGATGATGTTTGCCATGCCCTCAATGGGAATATACAGCGCCTGTGCCGCGCTTTTCCGCGCTCAAGGGAACTCAAGAATTTCAATGTATATTTCCGTGATGATTAACATTATGAACATCATCGGGAACTACATCTGCATTTTCATTCTGCATCTTGGCGTGTTCGGCGCAGCAGTCGCGACGCTCTTGTCACGGACGGCAGCGGCAATAATCCTTTTTGTTCAGCTTTACCGCGGCAAGACGGATTCTGATCTAGGCGGGGCAAAGGTGAACGCCATAAGCCTTCGCGGGATACTGAAAGTCAAGCTGGACGCGCGCATTATCAAGCACATTCTAGGCATAGGCATTCCGAATGGCGTTGAAAACAGCATGTTTCAGATTGGAAGGCTTGTAGTGCTCTCGTTGATTTCCTCGTTCGGGACGAGCGCCATCGCCGCCAACGCCGCCGCCAACACAATCGCGGGCTTTGCGACACTGCCGGGCATGGCAATAGGGCTTGCCATGCTTACCGTCATAGGCCGCTGCGCGGGTGCCGGGCGGCTTGAAGAAGCAAAGACGTTCACATGGAAGCTCATGCGCGTTACATACGCCAGCATGTTCGCGATGAATGTCCTAATCCTTTTGCTTGCGCAGAAAATCATCTCTATCTATAACTTGCAGCCGGCAACCGCAGAGCTTGCGTGGAATATGCTTCTTTGGCACGGCATTTTCTGCATGTTTGTCTGGCCGCTTGCCTTTACAATCCCGAACTCCCTGCGCGCCCTTAATGACGCGAAATTCACAATGATTGTTTCCATGCTTTCCATGTGGTTTATCCGCATCGGCTTAAGCTATGTCCTCGCATGGACAACGGATTTAGGCGCAATGTGCACTTGGGTAGCGATGGTTGCAGACTGGATTGTGCGCGCCATTGCGTTCACCATTCGCTTCCGCCATGAAAAATGGAAAGCGAAAGCTACTTT
>CAZDXD010000066.1:0-7473 GCA_964509415.1 uncultured Treponemataceae bacterium | reverse complement strand
ACGCCAATAAAAAAGCGGAACAGCACCCACGTCACGCCGCCTTTTTTGCGCATTGCGCGGTAAATCCCATCGTAAACGGCTTCCCAAATGCGCGGCACGGAAGGGATAAGCTGCGGGTTCATTTTGGCAATGTCGTCAAGAAGAATGCTGCCAATCGGTTTTGAGTAAACAATCCCCGTCGCACTGTTGAGGATAACATACTCGACAAGGCGCTCAAAAGCGTGCCAAACGGGAAGAACGCTTAGCGCCTTGTCGCCGGGATTAAGCGGAATGCGCTCTGGGAGCTCTTCAAGCTGCGAGAGAAAATTGTCATGCGAAAGAACAACGCCTTTAGGCTCTCCCGTCGTGCCCGATGTAAAGATAATGGTGGCGGTTTCATGCTCTGTGCCCTTTTCAAGCTCAACTTCAACGGAGTCGGGGTTTGCATTTCGCCAAGCCTTCCCCATTTCAAGGCAGCCGCCAAAGCTTAGAAGCTCTAAAGACGCGCTATTCGCTTTTCTCGCGCTTTCCTCCGAAGGCTCGTCAATCATAATAAGCGTTTTAAGCTCCGGCAGCTCGTCTTTGGAGCTTAAAATCTTTTTAAGCTGGTCTTCGTTTTCGATTACTGCGACACGGCAGCCCGCAAAAGACAGTATATAGGAAATTTCCCGCACGGAAGCATCGCAGCCGCGCGGCACGTCGGCAGCTCCTATTGCCATAATGCCCATGCTGGCATACGGCCACTCCTTCCTGTTGTCCGAAATAAGGCCTACGCGGTCGCCGCGCACACAGCCGATTGAAAGAAGCCCGGCTGCAAAGTCAAGGGCTGTGGCGTAATATTCGGCAAAAGTAACGGAGGCAAAGTCCCCAGCGGGGGTTTTGGAATATTGTGCGTTGACTTCTGGGTAGGATGTTGCAATCCGTTGCAAAAGTTTGGGAAGCGTTTTGTCGTTCATCACCCTGACAAAATATCACACTCTGTCAAAGCACGCAACAATTTAATTAACAATTAGGGATTATCAGTCCCAGCTATAAGCTCTAATCTCTGGTAACTGCCACAGAATGTGCACCTGCCATGCGCCCGCATGCGCAACTGTCATACGTACGTATGCGTGCCTGAATTGTCGCCGTAAATGTGCCTGAATGATATGCCCCCCAAAAAAGGCAATACTTTTTGTTCCCACTGGGGTGGTTTTGGGTAACGCCTTTTAGCGCCACTGCACCCGTTTAGGGCAACGCTCTTTCGCCCGCTGCCCCCGAAGAGGGTAACGGTTTTATTTTCAAGAGCTAAGATCGCTCCTGCCGCTCCATTTGTCAAGGGCTTTTTTAACAAGGTCCGCTCAAAACCATAAGCTCGGTGCCGTTGGGGTTCAGCAGCCTAAACTGCACGGGGCTCAGCTTGCCGAGGGACTTCTTTGTCCTCTTGTTGTTATAGTAGTCAATAAAGCACAAGATTTGTTTTATTACATATGCCTGCGAAATGCATTTGCCGTTTACTTTTGACTTGCCAAAAGCGCAGTAGAGGGCTTCTGTCTTGATAATGCCATTGAGGTATTCCATCCTGGCGTTGTCGTAGCAAGGGGCCAGCGAGCCGATACGCCTTGCGCGTGGCATCGCGCAGCGCAAGCTTCTAGCGGGCTTGCTGCCTTGGCTTCGCACGACGAGCTTTGGTGGCAGCCTTTAAGCGACAAATCCTTGAGCCGCTTCAGGAGGCGCTGCTGCGAGCACGAGAGCGAGACTGGCATAGACCTCATGCGCGACTGCATTAAGGCGCTTAGCGCAAGGATTGCAAAACTTATGGGGATAACGCAGCGCGTCAAGCGCATGGACTCCATGCGGAAGAGCGGCCAGTGCCAGCTGTCGTTTGACAGGGAGCTGTGCGCCAGCTGCCCGCACAAGGACGAGTGCAAGGCAAGAATTTACAAAAAGGTCAGTTCAGGTTACGGTCTCGATAGGGGGCACGAAAACGCCAAGCAGCAAAGGCAGATGGAAACCGCATCCGGCAGCGTAGCCTGCCACTAGGCAGGCAAGCTTCAAGCCACAATACAAGCTGCTCACCCGCATTCGAAACGGAGCTGAGACTGTGATGTCTGTATTGCGCAGGATCTACCATGTGGATACAATGCCTGTAAGGGGGTTGCTGCGCGGGCGGCTTTTCTTTGGCTTTAAGATAGAAGCCCTGAACTGCAAGAAGCTCTTCGCCTAAAGGCTGAGGAGGGGGGGGGGGCGCTACGCCCAAAACCCGCTTTTGGCGGGGACTTGAGGCGGGATTTGCCGCCAAAGGGCGACAAAAGGCCCCGCAAATCGGGGGCAAAAGCACTGAAAATTCAGCTTCTTTTATTGCTTGCCCTGCACGGAAACTGGCGAATCCCATGCCAGCGCGCATCGCTCCTCGCCAATGGGGGCTTTTGACACTCACATCACATTTTATTAGCTGTCGGTTGACGTTTTGCAAGTAAGAATCATTCTCTGTTTGTGCGTATATGCCTCCAGCGCTCAGCCGGAAAGTCATAATAGGCAAGCGTTTCCTCTATGCCATTTTCCACTGTCTTTGCCATTGCCGTGTCTTTTTTCGTACACTCGAATTTGCGAAAGATATTATACGTTATCCAGAAACGCCGCCCTAATCCAATTCTTTCAGCGTGTACTTGTTCGAGCCCAGCCCTATTTTTTCAGCGTGAGCAAGGCACGATTGCCATTCGGATTCAGGGATGCTGTTTGTAAAGTGGTCAGGTCTCCCTTCTGCGATTGCGGAGCTAAAGCCGGGCGCGGAAACGGCATCTGCAAGGCGCGAGCCCGCAATAGGCTCTGCATTGAGGCAGGCATCCACGCAGGCTCTGTCCAGCGCGACGGGGTCAAAAGACGCGAACATTCCTATGTCAGGAAGGATCGGCGCGTCGTTTTCGCTGTGGCAGTCGCAGTAGGGGGAAATGTCCGAGGCGATTGAAATGTGAAAATTCGGCCTTCCGTCTATAACCGCCTTTGCGTATTCCGCCATGCGGCGGTTAAGGTCGCCCGCGGCGTTTGAAGAATTAAACTCAATCGCGTCAAAGTTGCACCCGCCTATGCACCTGCTGCATCCTACGCAGGCGGCGTAGTTCACTGTCATTTTCTTTTTTGCCGCGTCAAAAATAAGCCCGCCGTTTGCGCATTGCGCAAGGCAGCGCATGCAGGCGCGGCACTTATCCTCTCGGATTTCGGGCTTGCCGTTTGAGTGCTGTTCTGTCTTTCCCGCCCTTGAACCGGAACCCATTCCTATGTTTTTATAATTGCGCCGCCAAAGCCTGTGACTTCGTGCCCCTTAAAATGGGAAAGGCTGATAAAAATGTCCGCGTCCATAATCGCGCGCCCTATTTTCGCGGTTTTGCAGCATTCCCCGCCGCGAACTGGAACCTCGATGTCGTCCGTTCCTTTAAGCCCGTCCGCGATAATCACGGGGCAGCCCGCCGAAAGCGGCGAAAAGCCGTTTTCCCACGCGCAGTACAGGTGCTCAATGGCGTTTTTTCTGCGGCCGGGGTACATGGTGTTGCAGTCGGTAAGGAAAGGCTTGCCGCCTAGCTCGCGCACGGTGTCGGCAACGGCTTTAGCGTAATTCGGGCGCAAAAACGCAAGGTTTCCCAGCTCGCCAAAGTGCATTTTGATTGCGACAAACTTTCTGTCCATGTCGATTTTGCCGATTCCAGCGGCGCTAATCAGCTTTTTTAGCTTTGTCGGAAGCCCCTCGCCAAATTTAGCGCGGAAATTGGTAAAGTAAACGTCTGCCATAGTCTCACCCTCGTTGGTAAAGTTTTATTAAATTATATCCCATATATTAAAGGATGCAAGGCGGGGAGACAGAGCTTGGAGCTTAGAGGCGAGTGGCAGAACTGTAATAAAAGCAAAAAATCTGATAAATAAACTGCATGGGCGCGGCCGAAAATCCAAGCGCGAAAGGCGCAGAACTCCCCCTGCCAAAGCCGCCGCAGCTTCCAGAAGCCTTTTCTTCCTTTTACGCGGCTCTTTTTCCGGGGCGCTGGGAAAAGCTTGCCGCGGCTCTTGCCGCAGAAGAGCCTAAAATTGCTTTTTCGGAGGGGCTCTTAAAGCCTTATTACATGAGCGCGGCAAGCGTGGCGGCGGCAAAGGCTCTTTTCCCCTGCAATAGCCGTGATATGCCGGAAAATACGCGCGTTCTTGATATGTGCGCAGCTCCCGGCGGCAAGACGCTTGTGCTTGCTTCTGCCATGGGCGAAACTTGGGAGCTTGTCGCAAACGAGTTTTCCGCGGCAAGACGCCGCCGCCTTGTTGCCGTCCTTGACGAATATCTTCCGCCCGAAAAAAGGCAGTGCGTGCGCGTTACAGGCTTTGACGGGGCGCGATGGAGCCGCTACGAAAGGGAATGCTTTGACTTTATCCTTCTTGACGCGCCGTGCTCTTCGGAACGCCATGTAATGGCTGACAGAAAAAGCCTTGCGCAGTGGACAGCTGCAAGGGTTAAAAATCTTGCGGCAAGGCAGTGGTCGCTTCTTTCAGGCGCTTGGCTTCTTCTAAAGCCCGCAGGAAGGCTTGTCTACTCAACTTGCGCCCTGTCTCCCGCGGAAAACAGCGGGGTAGTGGAAAGGCTTCTTAAAAAATACCCGGACAGCTGCCTGCGCTTTCCGCCAGAAGCCTTTTTTGCTCAAGTTTCCGCAAAAATTTGCCCAGAAGCCTTTGATTGCGGGACAGGCATTTTCCCCGACACATCCTGCGGAATTGGGCCTATCTTTTTTTCAATACTGGAAAAAGCGGCTCGATAGCGCCGCTCTATGGCGCGGGAAGCTTTGTTGCCTTTAGCCTAGTAAGCGTCTTATCGAATGTGTCTGCAAACGCTTTTATGTCTTTCGCGCCGAATTTCCGCGTTGATTCAGGCTTAAGCCCGCTGTTGTAAAGGTCAAGCATAAAATTCCTGATGGAAAGCCGCTCTCCTATGTTTTCCCTAGTATACAGCGTCCCCCTGTCGTTAATGACTGTCAGGTTTTGTTCTACAAGGCGCTTTGCAAGCGGAATGTCTCTTGTTATAACAATATCGCCCTCGCCTGCGTTTTCGGCTATGTAGTTGTCAGCCGCATCTTTTTCCTGCGGAAGAATGACCATCATTACGTCTTTTGAACAGGAAACCGGGCGGTTTGCCGCAAAAACCACCTGCGCGGAAATCCTTTTCCCCGCGCGGCATATAATGTCGCGTATTGGCTTTGGGCACGAGTCAGCGTCAACCCAAAAAACCATTAAACAACCCTGTCAATGCTGGAAATCATTTTTAGGGCGAGTGCTTCCATTTCGTTGAGTTCAGGCGTTTTGTCGGCATTCGGGTTTTTCATTCTTTCTTTGAAAAGCTCGTCGGTAATCAAAATGCCGGCGACAATCGCGGTTTTTAGCGAATCTGTGCTGCCTGTAACATTCTCCACATGCTTGAGCATTATTCTGAAGTGATTGTAGAGAACGTCAAGGTACTGGGAGGTCTCGTCGGTCTGCAAGGCAAAAGAAGTGCCAAGCACGTCTATTTGCAGCACCCCTTCGTCTTTGTCCATCCGCTAAAAAATGTCCATCTGGCCGCCGTTCTGGTTTTCAGGATTGCCGTCAAAGCTGTCGTTTCCGCTTTCGCCGTTCTCCATGTCGGCAGAATCGCCGGAAAGGACGGAATCTTCAAACGAGCTTAGCTTGTCGAGCGCGTTTAAAATTCCCTCTTCGATTCTTCCCTGATCTTCCTGAAATTCTTGAACGGAGCGCTCAAGTTCGTTTACCCGCGTCTGAAAAGAAAAAAGCTGGTCTTGCAACGTTTTGTTTTCATCAGCAAGCCTGCGGTTTTCATCGGAAAGAGAAGTAATTTTCCTTACAGCCTTGTCCACTCGGTTTTCAAGCTGGCGAACTTGGTCAATATTCAGCATATTAGGCTCCTAGGGCTTTTTTAGAAATGTCCACGACAGACTTAAAGGCTGCCGGGTCTTCAATCGCCATATTTGACAGCGCCTTGCGGTTAATTGTTACGCCTGCCTTCGCAAGGCCTTCCATAAACTTGGAATAGGTAATTCCCTCCGGGCGGACGGCGGCATTGATGCGCGTAATCCAGAGCCTGCGCATATCGCCTTTCCTGTCCTTGCGCGAAACATAGGCGTAAGAAAGCGCCTTGGTAACAGCATCTTTCGCGGCCTTATAGTTTGTGCCGCGACGCCCGCGGTATCCTTTTGCGAGTTTCAGTATCTTTTTGCGATGGTTCTTTCTTTTGCTTCCATCTATTGCTCTAGGCATTGTCTTGTCTCCTAAAAACGAAAATGGCTTTTAACCGTAAGGCAAAAACTGCCGCCGTACTTTTGCTGAGTCAGCGTCAGAAAGAATCCCCGATTTCCGCAAGTTTCTTTTGCGCTTTGGGGACTTTTTGGTAAGAATATGGCGGAGATTCATCTTCTTATACTTAACCTTTCCGCCTGCGGTAAGGCTGAACCTTTTAGCCGCGCACCGCTTTGTTTTCATCTTTGGCATAGCAAGCACCTCTTTATTTTTTTGTTTTTGGGGACAACGTCATCGACATAAAGCGGCCTTCCATCGACGGCTGCTTTTCCACAGTGAAGCCGTCTTCCAGCCGCGCGAGAACGCTGTTCAAAACGTCAAGCCCAAGATCCGTGTGCGCAAGCTCCCTTCCCCTAAAGCGCACGGTAACCTTTACCTTATCTCCTCCGGCAAGGAATTCCTTAATATGCTTTGACTTAAAGTCCAAGTCGTGGTCATCGATCTTTGGCTGCATACGGATTTCCTTCATAACTTGAAGCTTCTGCTTTTTTCTGGAGTCACGGAGCTTCTTGTCCATTTCAAAGCGGTACTTTCCGTAGTCCAGAATTTTGCATACAGGCGGATTAGCCTGCGGAGCAACTTCCACAAGATCAAGACCAGCCTGCTCTGCAAGTTTAAGCGCCGTGAGCGTCGGAATAATTCCGCGCTGCCCGCCGTTTTCATCAACCAGCCTGATCTCCCTGACGCGGATTTGACCATTAATCCGCAACCCTTTGTTGTTGTCCGCCAAAAAACCTCCTGTGTGCAGAAAGCCTGCACCCGCTTCCGTAAAAGCTACAAAAGCGAATATAGCAGAAAATTTTAGATTATGTCAACTTGCATTCCGCAAATCAGAGCTTAGAGGCCTGCCTGACGGCAGGCAGGCTAAGCAAGCCAACTCCGCTTGGCTTCATCGCTATCGCTCTGTCGCTTCGCGGGGCGGGCAAGCTGCAAGCGCAATGTCAGCAGTCGGCAGCCCTATCGCAAATCACGCCCCGCGAGCCGACCCAAGCCGCTAGATGCTCACTCACAGCTGCGCTGTGAGTTCGCTGCGCGATACAGCAAGGCTTCCGGGCGTTGCCCGTCGCCTCGCTGGGCAGCTTCTAGTAGATAATTCTGTAAATAAAAATCCCAGTACCCAGTGCTGCGTGCTAAGCAGTGCCAAGTGTTCGGCACTACTCAGCACTGGTCACTGGATACAGGCATCTTATCGCC